>WGAH01000384.1 GCA_015489145.1 Deltaproteobacteria bacterium | reverse complement strand
TGCCCGGACAGCTCGAATTTGAGCAGCTCGTCGGTGATCACCGACAGTTCGTTCGCCGGATTGATGGCGACCCGGTAGAGGTCGATCACCACCTCGCGGTTACCGTCGGCGGTGTTGAGCCCCTCGAAGCGCACCCAGCGCTCGGGCAGCGGTTGGGTGAACATGGCAGTGCTCTGAGCAGTGCCGTAGGCGTAATCCACCGTGAAGGGCTCGGTATAGGGACCGCCGGTGGTGGCGTCATTGATCACGATGGAGCCGTGCTTGCTGTTCACCGTGTACTGGGTGGACGGCAGCGTCTGGGGCGTGGCGGACGAGTCCCGGACCACCACCGAGGAGACGTTCTGCTGCGCCAGCAGATAGAGACTGCCCGGGGTGACCGGGTTGGGCAGCGCCTCGCCGGTGACCGTGCCCGCGGCGACCTGGGTGGTGGTGCCGTAGAGGGCCAGCTCCAAATTGACCGGCACCAGCTCCTCCAGAGTGCAGGAGAACTCCCCCTTCTTGGTCTTGATCAGCTGCAGGTCGGTGAGCCGCTGGCCGCTGGTGGACTCCTGGTGCTCCAGGGTCTCCACCGACAGCGACACCTTCAGTTCGGGCACGTTGCCCACGTAGGCGAGCCCCTGCGGGTTGCCGGCGGCGTCACGGGCGCCGATGTAGACGCGCCCCTGTCCGGAAAAATAGGCCATGGTCAGTCTCCTTTACGCGATGGTTGCTTGATGGACTCGGGGGTTGCTGCCTTGGCGACCTTGAGTTCGATCAGCCATTTGGCGGAAGCCTCATCGAGGTCGAGGCGCTCCCCAGGTGAATGGCGCTTGCCCGCATGGGTGTGGGGTTTCAACAGTTCGATCTTCATGGGTCTTATCCTCTCTGGGTGAGATCATGGGCACGGGTGCGGTAACGGATCGCGTAGCGGGCGGGGATGGCAGCGACTGTGCCGTCGGCGTCCTCCACCTCCCACTCGCAGTCGAGCTCGAGCATCGCAATCGCGAGGCCGTTCAGGCCCGGGTCGTCCATGAGCGCCGCGTGGGCGGCGACCAACAGCGCGTCGGCCTCGGTCTCGGGCGCTGCCGGCGGTACTGCGCGGGCCAGCGCCACCACCCGGATCACCACCTCCCGCTCGACCCGGTCGTTGGGCCGGTCGATCACCTCGTCGCTCTCGGGGAAGACGACCACCGCGGGCGCTTGCTCGCGGGTCAGCGCCACGGTAGGCGAGCGGTGCACCTCGGCGCCCAGGGGCGCGAGATTCGCGGCAATACGGCTCACCGCCGCTTGCAGGATCTGCTCGCGGATGGAATTGGGCATGGCGGGTTCAGAGACGGGTCAGCGTGGCCCGGCGTTCGGTGCCGTCGCCGAGGGCGTGGACCTCGCGCACCTGGTAGGCGCGGCCAGCGATCTGCACCGTGTCGCTGGCGGCGAGATCCGGCAGGCGCGATGCCGGGTAGCGGATGGCGTACTCGGTGGAGAGCACGAGCCCGTCGAGCACGGGCTCGTCCGGGGCCCGGAACTCGACCATGACGGCTACGCCGCCGACGATCACCTCGGTGAGCAGGCCGGCAGCAGCCGCCGCGTCATACAACGACTCGAGATCGACGGCCACGGCCTTACGCCACTACCTTGACCAGCACGCCGGGACGGTGGCACATGGGCAGCGGATTGCTCTGGGTATGCAGGTCGGTGCCCCGATCGAACTTGCGGGGCTCCTGCTTGGCATACAGCGGTCGGCCGAGGGTGTTGGCGGTCTCGTTGAAGTCCGCCGGCGCGAAATAGGTGGCGAAGGTGTCCACCGTGCCGAGCGGGAAACAGTGTCCTTCACCCGCGGCGATGAAGCGGCGGGTATTGCCGTCAGCGTCCACCGCCTGGCCGCGGTACTCCTCGAAGGTGATGCCGGCGTAGGTGAAGCCCGCGCGCATGTCGGAGCGCAAGGCCGCGCCATCCTGCCAGCGCTCGTAGGCCTTCTCCACCTTGGGATGCGAGGTGAGCGCGTCGAAGAACTCCTCGGAGACCAGGCAGTGGATGCCGGTCATGCGCTCGCCCTTGAGGTTGTCCTCGAGATGGCGCTTGATGGCGAGGCACTTCTTCTTGATGTCGGTGTTGGCGTTGCCCAGGTTGAAGTTGACCACCTTCGGAGTGATGCCGAACTCCTGGTAGAGGTCGTAGAGCGTGGAGCCGTCGGCGTCCAGGATCACGCCCTTGAGCGCCCCCATGCGCAGATGCTCGAGGGTGATGGCGTGCTTGTTGCGCATGGTCTGCAGATGCTCGGCCATCACCTGGGCGAGGGTCTGCACCTCGGACTCGGAGCCGAAGGCACGCACGCCCTGGACCTCCTCGGGCAGCACCACGTCGTCGTGGGGGATGTGCGGGATGGTGAAGGTGCGAAGGGCCCGCTTGCCGCGCTTGCCCACGGTGCCCGGGGCGCCGACTGGGAGGGTCGGCAGCAGGGTCAGCACGCCGTTCTTCTCCTCCACCGCGATGGAGCGGAAGCGCACCGGCTTCTCGGGCATCAGGCCCATCTGCTCCAGCCGGCCGTAGTTGTTGGGCAGCAGGTTGATGGCGGCGGTCAGCGCCGTCATCGAGAAGGCCGGCGACTCAAACGGATTGTTCATGGCCATGGTCAGACTCCTTTGCGAACGAGGATGCCGATGGCCTTGAGCTCCGCGATGGCGGCGGCCTTCTCGGCGTTGGTGATCCCGGCGGGCCACACGAGGGCGTGATCGGCGACGATGGCGTGGCGGGCGAGCACAAGGCCGTCGTCACGGTCGCCGGCAGTGGCGTCGACCGGCTCCAGCAAGATGCCTGCGGCGGTCTGGCTGCCGTCGGTGGCCGCCGGATCCAGCGCCTTCACCTTGCCGGTGGCGGCGACGGTGCCCACCACCGCGCCCAGGGCGAGATTCTGGCCCGCCAGGACGGTGGCCTGGTCGCGGGAATAGAGATTGGGAGCCTCGTACTTGAGCAGGTCCCCGAGGTTCATGCCTTCAGTGATCACGGGCATCTCACACCTCCTTGGCCGCACGCTTGCGGGCGGCGGCTACGACGGGGTTGTCATCAAGACTCGCGGCAGGGCTCAGCCGCTGCGGGTCGATGTGGCTGGCGATCTCGGGCGCCTGGGCGCGGTTCTCGAGCAGGGCCTCGCGCACCGCCTCCTGGCTCAGGCCCTGCGCGAGAAAGCCCGCCGTCTTTTCCGGGCAGCCGGCGAGCAGGCAGAGATCGGCGATGGCGCGGGCCTCATTGCGAGCGGCCTCTACCGCCGCGGCGATCCGCGTTTCTTCCGGTTCAGTCGGATCCGCTGCCACAGGCTCGCAAGCAGCGGGATCAGGGTCATGGTGCTCCATGGTCAGTGCCTCCTGGGGTTGGGGTAAGTTCGTGTGAATCGGGGGATCGAGTTCCGCGCGCATGGCCGCGACGGCGTCACACAGGGTGCCGACCCGGTCGGCGAGCCCCGCGGCCACCGCGTCACCGCCGAAGTAGAGCCGCGCTTGGGTATCCCGCACCGCCTCGACAGTGAGCCCCCGGTGCTGGGCCACCGACTCGGTGAAGATGCCGTAGAGGCGATCCACCTCGGCCTGCAGAGCGGCGCGGGCCTCATCTGTGAGCGGCGCGTGGGGGCTGAAGTCGTTCTTGTGGCTTCCGGCGTAGATGGCGGTGAAGCGGTAGCCGTCCTGCTCGTCCTTTCGCGACTGGTCGGCGTGCATGGCGATGACGCCGATGGAGCCGACGCCGCCGGTGCGGGTCACGAATACCTCGTCGCTTGCTGCCGCCAGCGCGTAGGCGGCGGAGAAGGCCTGGTCGTTGGCCACGGCCCAGACGGGCTTGTCATGCGTGGCGGCGCGGATGCGCTCGGCCAGTTCGAAGACGCCGCCGGCCTCGCCGCCCGGGCTGTCGATGTCCAGCACGATGCCGGCCACCGCCGGGTCCGTTATCGCCCGGCCAATTTGATCCCCGATCTCCTGGTAGCTGGTAAGCCCCGATGCTGCCTCCAGCCCCAGCGCACGGCGCACCAGGGTCCCGTGGATCGGGATCACGGCGATGTCGCCTTGCCGGGAGGGGGACGGCGTTCGCGGCCCTGGTACGGACGCGGCACTCTCGGTTTCCGGCCAGCCGACGCGCGGGCCCAGCACGGCAAGGATCGCGTCCAGCTTGGCGCGATGGATCAGCAGCGGCGTGTTGAACAGCCGCTCGGCGATGTGTGGCAACGGGTTCACGGGTTGTTGGGTCTTTGCGAGGGATTGCGGGCAGCGGCGCCCTGGGTCCGCCGGGGATCGGAGTCGAACACCAATCCCAGCTCGTCGGCGCGCTGGTTGTCCGCGGCGATCTCGCGATCCACGTCCTCGGCGTCGTAGCCGAAGGCGGAAATCGCCTCGGAACGGCTCATGAGCCCGGCGCGGATGGCGGTGAGCAGCGCCTTGAACTCCTTCTCGGGATCCACCCACTGCCAGCCCTGCGGGATCCACTTGCAGGCGAGATACTCCCGCTGCCTGCGAGTGAAGTCGGGCAACGGCAGCGCGCCTTCCAGCGCCGCCTGTTCCATCCAGGCCCGCCAGACCGGGCGGCAGAACTGGTGCACGATCACGCCATGCTGGATCGCCTCGCAGCGGCGCCGGAACTCCAGCAGTCCCGCGCGGATGCTGGAGTAGTTCACGCCGGTGAGGTCCCCCGTCAGTTGCTCATAGGTGACGCCGATGGCGGCGGCCACCGCGCGGAACTGGGTGCGCAGGAACTCCGAGTAGGAACCGCCCACGTCGGCCGGGTCGGAGAACTTGACGTCCTCGCCGGGCTCCAGAATCTGCAGGGTACCGGGTTCGAGTCCGGCCAGCGCCACGCCGGATGCGTCCGCCTCGCCCTCGCCCATGAGGTTGTCCTCCGGGCTCTGGCGAGTGATGAAACCGGCGAACATGGCGGCGGTCTTCTTGCGCACCAGTTCGGCGTCGTCGTACTGGTCGAGCT
>WGAH01000383.1 GCA_015489145.1 Deltaproteobacteria bacterium | reverse complement strand
GTCCAGGACAGGCCGAGGCTGAGCACGAGGCCCTGCCGCAGGGGCTCGGCGTCGGGGTCGTCGGTCAGGGCGCGCTGGGCGAGGGTGGCCCGACCGCCGGCCTGGAGGACGAGCGCCGGCGAGACGGTGAACAGGGCGGCGAGGGAGCCGGTGAGCACCTGCCGGCCGCCGTAGGCCTCGCCGTCCCAGGTCTCGGGGCTCTCGTGGAGGCCGTCGACGGTGGCGACGAGCTGGAGGGCGCGCCCGGCGCGGAAGCTCGGGCCGAGGCTGGCCGACAGCGAGCGCGGAGGGCGGTAGCCGTGGGCGTTCGCGTAGACCGGCAGCCGGGCGTCGAGGGTGGCCCAGCCGCCCCAGCGCGGGCCGCGCCACAGGGCCAGGCCCGACAGCAGGGGGTCGACGGTGCCCGATCCGAGCTGGAAGTGCTCGTGGGGGAGGCCCTCGGCCGCCAGGGCGTAGGGGTTGGCCTCGGTCTTCCCGAGGGGGAGGGTCGCGCCGGCTCCGCCGCCGAGGACGAGGTGCTCGCCCACCGCCTCGTAGCGCCACAGGGTCGCCCGCCCGTCGGTGGGTCCCCACAGCACCTCGTCGCGGTGGTGGTTGTCGCCGTAGGGCGGGTCGTAGGGGTCGCCCTCCAGGGTGGTGTAGGCGATCGACAGCACGCGCACGTCGAAGGGCAGGCCGAGGGAGGCCTGCCAGCGGCGGCCGAGGCCGATGTTCACGGTGGAGTCGAGGCGGAACCAGTCGATGGACTGGTGGTGCTCGTGGTCGGGGATGTCCTGCTCCGCGCACAGCACCGGGTCGACCTCGGGGCAGGTGGCCACGTGGTCGACGCGCACGCCGAGGTAGGAGCCGAAGAGGTCCAGCCGGACCTGGCCCCGGCGCAGGGTCGGGTTGATTCTCGAGCCTCCAGCCTGGAGGTTGGGGTTGCTTCAGCCGGGTCAGCCGGCCACGGACGAGCCGGGGACCGCGAGGAGCAGCGCGAGGGCGATCGCCAGTCCGGCGGGCGCCGGGCGCGGGCGAAAGCCCGGGTGGCGGCGGGGGGCGCGGCGCCTCACCGGCGGCTCCGGCGCTTGTCGATGGTCCGGGTGACGGCTTCGACCTCGGAGCCCTTGTAGATCACCCGGCCGCCGGGGTCGTAGACGATGAACCAGGGGATGCCGGCGACCCACTTGAGGTGCTGCTCCACCACCGGCAGGGCGTAGGACGCCTCCGGGTCGTCGGCGTCCAGGGTGATGGCGCGCACGGCGACGTCGGCGTGGTCGTCCATGTAGGCGCGCAGGGCGGCGGCGGCGGCGTGGCAGGGGCCGCACCAGGGCGCGCCGAAGTCGACGATGGTGAACTTGCCGGGGGCGAGGTGATCCTCGAGGGTCACCGCCTCGCCGCGGGAGATGACGAGGACGTCGTGGCCGCCCGTGTCGTCCCAGGGATCGACGCGGTGGCCCTCGCGCAGCTCCGGGGGGCAGGCGTCGACGGCCTCGATGCCGGTGACCGTGTAGCCGAGGCCGTTCACCGCCTCGCGAATCGGCGCGGTGTCGCCCTCGGCGGCGAGATCCAGGCAGGCGCCGCCCACGGCGAAGGAGGCGGCGGCGTCGGCGACGAAGGGCAGGGCCTCCAGCGCCTCGGTCACCTTCCGCTGGCAGCCGTGGCAGACCATGCCGTCGATGTGGACGACGACGTGGGCGGGGGGCGCGACGGTCTCGGCGCGGGCCGGGGGCGCCGCCAGGACGAGCAGGGCGAGCAGCCGCCTCATGCCTCGGCCCCCAGGCCCTCGGCGCGCAGCACGGCGAGGTCGGGCCCGCCCACCGCGCAGCAGCTCGCCAGGCGGCCGTCGATCGCGACCGCCGGCAGGCGGCGGACGCCGATGTTCGCGGCCAGGCGGACGAGCTCGGGGTCGCCCGAGGACAGGTCGTGGACGACGACGGCCTGCCGGTCGCCGGCGGCGGCCAGGATGGCCTGGACCTGCTTTTCGCACACGGGACAGCCGGCGGTGAAGACTTCGATCTTTCGCGGGTTCATGGCTTCGCTCCCAGGTTCGGCGGGCCGGCGGCGCGACTCGGGAAGGGGGGCGCGCCCGGTCCGCTCACCGGGGGATACGCGCGAGGGCGGAAACGGTCGCTACTCGCGGGTCGGGTCGGGGCGCGTCGGCGCGCAGAGGCCGACGCCGAGGGCGCGCAGGGTGCCGGCGTAGCCGAGGGCCCCGTCGAGCCCCTCCACCGGGCGGCCGTCGACGATCAGCCGGGGGCCGTCGCCCTCGACCTGCCGGACCTCGATCTCGCAGGCGGGGCAGGAGACGCCCTCGACCAGGGCCAGCAGCTCGTCGCACTTCTCGCAGCCGGCCACCTCGAGGACGACGCTGCGACGCGGGGGGAGCGGGGGGAGCCGGGCCGGATCGCCGAGGAACTCGCGCATCGCCGCGTACCCGCGGGAGACGCGGCTCTTGAGGCCGGACACGCCGGTGCCGGCGACGGCGGAGGCCTCGCGCACCGACAGGCCCTCGTAGCGGGTGAGGAGGATCGCCTCGCGCTGGTCGGCGGGAAGGGCGGCGAGGGCGCGCAGGACCCGGTCGCGCTCCAGCGGGTCGACGCCCTCGGCATCGGGAGCGCGGGCCGGGCCGGGGGCGTCCTCGGGGGCGGCGTCCTCGGCCGGTCGCTCGCCCGCCTCGGCCCGCGTCCGCGCCCGGCGCAGCTCGTCCTGCCAGAGCCGGATCGCGATGCGGGCGATCCACGGGCCGAAGGGCCGGGAAGGATCGAAGCGCCCGCGGGCGGCCACGGCGCGGAGCCAGGTGCGCTGCACCAGGTCGTCGCGGTCCTGCCGGGGGCAGCCCCGGCGGGCGAGGATGGCCCGGAGCCGGGGCGTGTGCCGGCGCACCAGGGCGTCGATGGCGGCGGGGTCGCCTTCCCGAAAGCCGCGCGCCAGGGCCTTTTCGTCGAGGGTATTCACGTCGTTGTCGGCCTATCCGGCTGGAGCGACGCGCCCAGCGCGTCTTGCGGGGGACGGGCGGGGCGGGAAGTCGGCGGCATCTCGAGCGGCGACCGGCGCTCCGGGTCGAGGATGGGGTCCAGGGCCGAGGAGCTTCGAGACCGACACCCCTCCCGACCGCCGGTCGGGAGGGGACCTGTCGCAGATGGTGACCCCAACGGGATTCGAACCCGTGTTGCCGGGATGAAAACCCGGTGTCCTGACCTGGCTAGACGATGGGGTCGTCGCGGTGGGCTGGTGGGCCGCACAGGGCTCGAACCTGTGACCCACGGCTTAAAAGGC
>WGAH01000382.1 GCA_015489145.1 Deltaproteobacteria bacterium | reverse complement strand
GGGCGCGGGGCGCCGCCGGAAGCGAGGCGGGGGTCGCCTACCTGGTCGAGGGCCCGGTCACGACCTCGGGACGCCTCACCAGCCTCGCCATGGCGAGCCTGAGCGGCGCGGCGGCATCGGAGCACGCCGGCACGGCGGTGGCCGGGGCCGGCGACGTGGACGGCGACGGCTACGACGACCTGCTCGTCGGCGCTCCGGGCGCGGCCCCCCGCGGCGCCGGCGCCGCCTACGTCGTGCGCGGCCCCGTCACCGGCTCCCTCGACCTCGCCGCCGCCGACACCGTGATCTCCGGCGACGCCCCCTCCGACGAGCTCGGCACCGCGGTCACGGCGGCCGACCTCGACGGAGACGGGCTGTCCGACGTGATCGTCGGCGCTCCCTCCTCCGGGACCGGGGCGACGGGCGGCGGCGCGGCCTTCGTCTTCTTCGGCCCGACCAGCGGGTCGGTCCAGGCCAGCGAGGCCGGCGGCGTGCTCGCCGACTCCACCGAGCGCGAGTCGGCGGGCAGCACGCTCGCGGCCCCCGGCGACGTGGACGGCGACGGCTACGAGGACCTCCTCGTCGGCGCCCCGGACGCCAACACCGGCGACGGCGCGATCTTCGTCGTCCCCGGCGGCGTCGGCTACTGATCCCCGCCCTGCCGCCCCCCGGCGGGGCGGATAGGCGACAGCCGATCCCGGGAGCCCTCCATGTCGCCCCGTCGCCCCGCCGACCCGCCCTCGTCGAACGGCACGCTGCTCGTCGCCCTGGTCGCCCTCGCGGTGATCGGGGCCATCGCCGCCTTCGTCGTCCTGCAGCCGAGGGTCCTCGACCAGCCGAAGGCCGTCACCGCCACCGGCGAGGCGGTGCGGGCCCCCACGCCCGAGGCGCGCGTCGACAAGGCCGTCGAGAGCGCCGGCACGATCCACCTCTCGGAGGGGATGCGCGAGCGCCTGAAGCGGCGCAAGGCCGTGCTGGCGGTGGACGCGCCCACCGTCGAGGGCCTCGCCCCGGATCGCGAGACCCTCGACGTGCGGGCCGACCCGGAGCTGCGCGCGCTGTTCCTCGGCGACGACGAGGAGGCCCTGGCCCGCGCGCTCCTCGACCGCAAGGCGCACACCCTCCTCCTGCACGGCCGGGCCACCCCCGGGATCGACCGCGGGCGCCGGGTCGCCAGCCGCCTCTACCACCACGACCAGCTCGCGTACTTCCGCCTGCTGCGCGTCAGCGAGGACGCGCTGCTCTACCAGGTCCTCGAGCGCCCCCTGGCCTTCCCCCCCGACCTCGCCCGCGTCGCCGCCGGCTACCTGCGCGGTCGCCTCTCCGGCATGCGCCCGGGCAGCTTCCCCGACATCCAGCCCGAGAAGGGCACCGGCGGCTGGGTGCTCGCCGCCACCCTGCGCCCGCGCGGCGGCCGGGTCATCGCCGCCGCCCTCGCCCAGAACGACAGCTTCCAGGGCGCCCTGGAGGAGCTGGTCGAGGATCTCGAGCGCATCCACCGGCGCTACGGCGAGTACCTCGGCTTTCCGCCGCTGCGCGAGCACCTCGCCGACCTCGACATCGAGGTGCACCGGGTGGTGGAGCGCGCCTACGTCGAGCCCCGGGGGGAGTCCTTCCTCCAGGAGTTCTGGGAGATGGGGGTGGACGGCGCCTACGTGATGACCGCCGACCGCAAGGAGCGCGGCTTCCTGCCCGGCGCCGCCAGCTTCACCCGGTCGATTCGCACCGCCGACGGCTTCCTGCGGCAGGTCGCCAAGCAGGGGCGCATGTCCGAGCGCCGCCCGTGGCGCGACCCGGAGGCCTGGCTCGAGGCCGTGCGGACGATCCACTACCGGCAGACCCCGGAGGGCCGCCTGGTGCGCCTGGTGCGCGGCGTGCCCGAGACCCCGCTGGACGCCGTGACCGTCGAGGCGGCCCGGCAGGGGGTGCTCGCAGCCGCCGACTGGTACCTCCGCAACCTCGGCCCCAACGGGCAGGTGGTCTACAAGTTCTGGCCCTCCGAGAACCGCTACAGCGACGAGTACAACCTCGTGCGCCACACGCTGGCCACCTGGAACCTCGTCACCGCCTGGCGCCTCGCCCCCGACCGCGCCGACCGCGACCGCTACCTCGAGGGCGCGCGCAGGGCCCTCGACTACACGCAGCTCTGGCTGAAGACGGAGCCGGTGCCCGGCGGAAACGGCGAGGAGATGGCCTACTACAGCTTCAACCACAACCAGAAGCTCGGCACCGTCGTCGTCAACCTCCTCGGCATGATCGACCTCGCCCGCGCCACCGGCGACCACGAGTGGGACGAGCAGCTCCGGCAGATGGGGCGCTTCGTCCTGTTCATGCAGAACGACAAGGGCACCTTCGACGGCTACTACGTCGAGAAGGGCCACCCCTACTACGGCCAGACCAACGACATCGTGCCCGGCGAGGCGGCGCTGTCCCTGGTCTACCTCGCCGACTACTTCGACGACGACTCGTGGATCGCCACGCTGCCGGCCTTCTGGCGCTACTACGACGACGGGGGCTGGTTCCGCGACCGGGCGAAGAAACGCGACGACTCGGCGCCCTGGCCGCGCTGGACCTACGACAACGACACGCGCCTGGAGCTGGTGCAGTTCGGGCCCTGGACGGTGATGGCGGCCAACGCCTACCACCGGCGCACCGGCGACGCGAAGGTGGCCGACTTCGCGCTGGAGGTCGCCCGCTGGATGATCGAGACCTACGAGTGGGACGCCGCCCGGGCCCCCTTCGACGACTACGTGGGCGGCTACTACAAGCTGCCCGGCGAGCTGCCGGCGATGCAGGCCTTCTGCTACGGCGAGGGCACGGCGGCCGCCTACCAGCTCGCCCTGCGCGCCCGCCCCGAGCAGGCCGCCTTCTTCGGCGAGGCGACCCGCCAGACGGTGCGCTTCGCCCTCGAGATGCAGTACGACGACGAGAGCACCTACGCCTTCAGCCGGCCGCTGCAGGTCCTCGGCGGCATCCGCTACGCGATGAACGAGACGAAGGTGCGGGTGGACTACGTGCACCACGCGCTGAGCGCCATGGCCCAGTGGATCGACGGGGCCCGGGCCGACCCGGGGCTGGCGGCGGCGGTGCGGGACGGCCCGGCCCTGCCCCGGCAGCTCCGGCAGGTCGAGCGCCGCGACGAGACGCTCGGGCGGCTGCCCTTCACGATCCCGGTGAAGCCGATCATGCCGGTCACCTTCCAGCGCCGGAAGCTCCCCGGCGCCCCGGCAGAGCTGCTGAAGCCCGGCGCCCCGGAGGAGCCGCCGGCGCCCGACGCCGGCCGGTAGGGCCTCAGCGCTCGACGGCGCCCCCCTCGGCGGTCCAGCGCTGCCAGGAGCCGGCGTAGTTGCGGACCTCGGCGACGCCGGCGGCTTCGAGGGCCAGGAAGGTGTGGCCCGCGCGAATGCCGCTGCGGCAGTAGGTGATCACCGGGGTGTCGGCCGAGACGCCGGCGGCGGCGAACAGCGCGACGAGCTCGTCGGTGTCGCGCAGGGCGCCGGTCTCGTCGAGGGCCTCGGTCCACGGCAGCCAGGTGGCGCCGGGGATGTGGCCGGCGGCCCACTCCTCCTCGCTGCGCACGTCGAGGAGCACGCCGTTCCAGGCGGCCACCTCCTCGGTGCTCGCCAGCACCGAGGGGTCGGGATCGGCGGCGAAGGCGGTGGGCGGCGGGGCGTCGTCGGCGGTGGAGGGCTCGCCGCCGGCCGCCAGCCAGCCGATCCAGCCGCCGCCGAGCACGAACACCTCCCGGGCGCCGGCGTAGCGCAGGGTCCAGTAGAGGTCGCCGTCGGCGCCGTAGCTCCCGGGCTCGTCGGCGTAGACGACGATCGGGGCGTCGGCGCGCAGGCCCCGCTCGCCGAGGAGGGTCGCGAGCGCCTCGGGGGACAGGGGGCCCCACAGCCCGTCCGCGTCGAGCCCGCTCGCCTCGGTCCAGTGGACGTGGGCCGCCCCGGGAACGTGCCCCGCGGCCCAGTCCTCGGCGGTGCGCGCGTCCAGGACCTGCGCGCCGGGCACCTCGTCGAGGGAGGCGACGACGGGAGGGGACCAGTCGCCGGGCGCGATCCCGCGGATCGCCGGGCCGCAGGCGGCGAGGGGGCCGGCCGCGAGGAGCGCGGCGACGGGTCGGAAGGGCGGGAGGCGACGGGCTGGCATACGCTCGACCCGATGCCGCGAGCCCCCCGCCGGTTTCTCGAGACCTGGATCGCCGTGGCCTGGAGCGCCGCGCTGGCGGTGGTGCTGACCTGGCCCACGGCCCTGCACCCCGGCTCCGCCGCGCTGGGCAGCCCGGCCGCCGACGGCATGAAGCACCTGTGGACCCTCTGGTGGATGCGGGCGAGCGTCTGGGAGGAGGGCGGCTTTCCCTTCCACACCCGGCTGGTCAACTTCCCGGCGGGCATGGACCTCTACCCCATCGAGCCCCTCAACGGGCTGGCGGCGGTGCTGCTCCCCTTCGTGCCGGTGGTGCTGCTGAGCAACCTGCTCGTCCTCGCCAACCTCGTCGCCACCGGCACCGCCGCCGCCTGGTTCGGGCGGGTCCTCGGCGGCGGGCGGCTCGGCGGCCTGGCGGCGGCCACCCTCCTCGAGGGCTCGGCGGTGATGGCCTTCTTCGTCCACGTCGGCGTCGGCGAGCTCACCCACCTCTGGTGGCTGCCCCTCGGGCTCGGGGTGCTGCTGCGGGCGCGCGAGACCGGGCGCTGGCCGTGGTTCCTCGCCCTGGCGGCGGTGCTGGTGGGCGCGGTGCTGTCGTGCTTCTACCTCGGCTTCTTCCTGGGCCTCGCGGTGGCGACCGTCGCCGCCGCGACGCTGTGGGCCGGGCGGCGCACCCCCCTGCTGCTGGCGCGCTACGCTGTGGCCGCGGGCCTCGCCGTGGCGGTGGTCTGGCCGGTCACCCGGGCCTTCGCCACGAGCTACGCCGCCGGCGAGGTGCCCGACGTGAGCCTTCGCAGCTACGTCTTCGAGGAGCACGGCCAGCCGGTGACCGACCCGCCCAGCGCCCGCCTCGACCCCTTCGAGCTGCTGCGCCCCGCCGGCGAGCCGGCCTCGCGGGAGCAGGCGGCCTACGGCGGCGGGCGCTACCTCGGCTGGATCGCCCTGCTCCTCGCCGGCCTCGGCCTGGCCCGGCGCCCCCGCCGGGGGCTGCCCCTCGTGCTGGTGGCGGCGGTGGGGGTGCTCCTCGCCACCGGCACCTTCCTCACGGTGGGCGGCGAGGTGGTGCGCGTCGGCGGCGGGCGGGTACGCATGCCCCTGTTCTGGCTCAACCGCGCGCTGGGCTGGCTGGCCGAGCCCCTCAACTTCCCGACGCGCGCCCTGGCGATGGCGGCGACGGCGGTCGCGGGCCTGGGCGCCCTGGCGGCGGCGGGGCGGGGCGGGCGCCTGGTGCTGCCGGCGGCGCTGCTGGCGGCGGCCGAGATCGCCGCGCTGGGACAGCCCCGCTGGCCGTGGACCACCTTCCGCCCGCGCCCCACCGACGGCGTCGAGGCCCTGGCCGCCACCCCCGGCGCCGTCGTGGACGTCGCCCTGGCGGTGCGCTCGGACCACGAGAACCGCATGAGCGCCCTGGCGACGCAAATCGCCCACGGCCGGCCGATCAACGCGGTTCCCATCGAGCGCATCGAGTACTTCGCCCGCGACGGCCAGTTCTTCTTCCAGGCCACCGACCTGTACCGCGACCTGCGCCCGCTCTACGAGAACGCGCCCGGCGCGAGCCTCGGCGGCGACTACCAGGCCGACCTGGCGGTCCTCCGGGACGCGGGTTTCAGCGCGATCCTCGTGACCTACCGCTCCGGGGCCGAGCGCATTCCCGCCGCCATGCTGCGCGAGATGAGCCGCCTGCTCGGCGAGCCGGTGGCCCGGGGGCCGGGGCTGGCCGCCTGGACCCTCCCCGAGGTGGCGGCCACCCCCGACCAGCTCGCCGCCTGGAAGGAGGCCCACGCCCGCCGCATGGCCGAGGTGGCCCGCACCGCCGCCCCGATGGGCCGGCCGCTGCACTGACGGGGTTCAGGCGTCCTCGCGGACCAGCGGGTGGCACAGGCAGTGGGGCCCGCCCCGGGCGCGGGTCACCTCGGTGCTCTCGAGCAGGATCGCGGTGCGCCCGCAGCGGTCGAGGTCGATCTCGGCGCGCCCGAGCAGCAGGTCCTGGGTGGGCACCGCCGAGAACCCGCGCTTTCCGAGCTCCTCGACGGTGCGGACGTTGCGGTCGTAGAGCATGACCACGCCGGGGCAGAGGGCGAAGGCGTTGGCGCCGTCGGTCCACTGCTCGCGGTGCTGGTCCACCGGGTCCGCGCCGCCGCAGGGGATCGGCTCGAGGTCGATGCCGCGCCGCCGCAGGCCGCCGAGGAGGTCGTCGACGGGCCGCGGGGTGGGGTCCGGGGCGGCGAGGTCCACCTCGGCCACCCGGGCCTGCTCGGTGCCGCCGGGCAGGATCACCGGCGCGTGGACGAGGCAGGCGTCGCGGTCGAGGACGGTGAACACCGTGTCGAGGTGCATGTAGGCGCGGCGGCGGGGCAGCTCGACGGCGAACAGCCACCGGGGGCCGCCGGCCTCGACCCGCTCGGCGAGGGCCCGGGCCAGCAGGTGGACGGCGGTGCGGTTGGTGCGCTCGCTCACGCCCACCACCACCACCTCGGGGGAGATCACCGCCACGTCGCCGCCCTCGAGGCGCGGCCGGTGGATGCCGAGGAGCAGGGGGTTGCGCCCGGGCTGGAGGGGGTCGTGCAGGGTGCGGGCCTCGCGGTAGCGCGGGTGGAAGCGGAAGATCGCCCGGGACAGCACCGCCTCGCGGTAGCGGGCCGGCGTCGCCATCGCCCCGAAGACCACGCCGTCGCCCAGGACCACCTGCGGGTCGCGCTGGAAGCAGAGGTTCGGCAGCGGCGGCACCTCGTAGGGGTCGTCCACGGCGATGCCCTCGGGCTCGCCCTCGCGGCGCAGGCCGGCGACGAGGGCGCGGGCCAGCTCGGGGGCGGAGAGGGCGGCGAGGCGCGGGCGCAGGGTGCCGGGCAGGTCGCCGACGAGGACCTCGAGCAGCCAGGCGCGGGCGTCCTCCTCGGCGAGGGCCTCGGCGAGCAGGTCGGCGGCCTCGCGCACCTTCACGCCCAGGAGCTGCATCACCCGCCGCATGCGCCGGTGCTCCTCCCGGGCGCGCTCGCCGAACAGGATGTCGTCGAACAGCAGCTCCTCCATCATGGAGGGCACCATCCCGTCCACCTCGGGGCCGGGCTCGTGGACGAGCACCTCGCGCAGGTGGCCGATCTCGGAACGCACGCGCAGCATCGACGGTCCTCCGGGG
>WGAH01000381.1 GCA_015489145.1 Deltaproteobacteria bacterium | reverse complement strand
ACCCTCGACCTCGGCGGGCGGCGGGGCGCCGCCCGGGGAGGCCGTTCCCGAGGCGCCGCCCGCCCCCGCCGAAGGGGAGGCGCGGGATCGCCGTTCCGAGGTGCTGCGCCGCGCCCTGGACCGGGCGCGGGCGGCCGAGGCTCGCCGGGCCGAGGCCCGCCGGTCCGCCGCGCGCCGGGGCCTGCCCGACCCGAACGCCGACACCCGCCGCGCGCTGCACGAGGCCGAGCTGGCCGTCTTCCAGGACTACGAGGACGACCTTCGGGCCGAGGACGGGGCCTTTTCCCTGCCCGAGCGCCTCCTCGACCACGTGGACCTCGGCGGGGCGGGCGCCCCCGAGCCGCCGCCCCGCGAGCCCGACCCGGACGAGGGCAGCGTCATCGAGGCCCTCGACGTCGAGGACGTCCCCCTGTCCCCCGACGAGAAGGTCGTCTCCCTCGTGTTCTCGGCGCCGCCCCTCGACCCGGAGACGATTCGGACGCGCATCGCCGTGTGCAGCGACGTCACCCGGCACGTCGCCGCCGCCATCGACGCCGCCCTGGGTCCCGGCATCGGCCAGTCCTCGGTGCAGCTCCTCCTCGACGGGGCGCCGGCCTCCACCGCCGCCCTGTTTCGGGGCACCCGCGCCCTCGACGACGGCGGCTTCGACGTGGACCACGTCTTTCGCAACCTCATGCGCCGGCCCGAGGCCGAGCACCGGGTGCTCCTCCAGCGGGGACTCCTCGACCTGGTGGAGCGCGCGCTCTCGCTGGCGGTCGAGGAGCTGCCGGAAGATGCCCTCGAGCGCCTGTTCGAGGCGATCGCCGGCTACCAGAAGCGGCTGGGAACGTGAGCCTTCGCGGGTGGGTCCTGCTGGCGGCGCTCGCCGGCCCGGCCGCCCTGGCGGCGGGCGGCGCGGCGGAGGCCCCCGCCGCGAGCCGGCTGGTGCTGGCCCCGGGGGTGGACGAGGGTGGCCTCCCTCCCGAGGTGGTCCGCATCGCCCGGGAGGTGCGCGACCGGCCGCTGGCCGAGCGCATGGCCGCCGTCTCCCGCCCCTGGCTCGGCCGTCCCTACCGCCGCGACCCCATCGGCGAGGGCGTGCCCCCCGACCCCGACCCCCCGGCGCGCTACGACGTCTTCGACTGCCTGAGCTTCGTCGAGGAGGTCCTCGCCTTCGCCCTCGCCGGCGACCCCACCGGCGCCCCGGCGATCCGCCACAGCCTGCGCTACGGCGACGGCGTGCCGGCGACCTACGAGAATCGCCGCCACTTCATGCTCGAGGAGTGGATCCCGGCCAACATCGCCGCCGGCTGGCTCGAGGACGTCACCGCGCAGGTGGGCGAGACGCACCTCCTCGTCAAGGAGGTCACCCCGGCCACCTGGGCCTCCTGGCGGCGGCGGCGCCTGTTCGCCCTGCCCGACGAGCGCCTGCCGGTGGGCACCTTCGCCCTGCCGGTGCTCTCGCCGGGGGCGGCGCTGGCCGGCATCGACCGCATCCCCGACGGCGCGCTCATCCTCACCGTGCGAACCAGCCGCCCGGGCGTGCCCATCGTCGTCACCCACCTCGGCTTCAAGCTGCCCGCGGACGGGCCGGTGCCCCTGATGCGGCACGCCACGCGCATGGGCGCCGAGCCGCGCGTCCGGGACGAGCGCCTCGCCTGGTACCTCGAGCACGTCCGCTGGTACACGCGCTGGCCGGTGGAGGGCGTGAGCATCCTGCTCCCCCGGGAGCGCGGCCCGCGCCTGTCGCGCCTCGCCGAGCCGGCCGGTATCATCCCCTCGACCGCGTCCACCGGGAGGACCGCCCCATGACCATCCCCCTCGCGCCTTCCTGGCTCCTCGCCCTCGCCCTGGCGGCCTGCGGCGGCTCCGGCGACGAGGACCGGCCCGACCACCCCAAGAAGGGTGAGCACGGCGACGACACCGGCGCGGCCGGGGACACCGGGGACGGCGGCGGCGACGGCGGCGCCGAGGAACCGCCGGTCTTCCGCCCGGACGAGGGCCACTGGACCTACATCGACGGCGCCCTGCTCAGCGACACCTGCGAGTTCGACTACGAGGACCTCCCGGCGAGCGACGGCGACGGCTTCGACCTGACGATGCGCGGCGACGGCGCCTTCACCATGCTCCTCGACGGGGCCACCGAGGGCATCGACTGCGCGCTCACCGACCAGGCCTTCGCCTGCGAGCCGGGCACCGGCGAGGAGCCGATCCCCGACGTGGACGTGGTCATCGTCTCCACGCTGACCATCGAGGGCAGCTTCGTCGACGCGAGCCGCCAGGACAGCCAGATCGGCATCGACGTGGACTGCCGGGGGAGCGACTGCGACCTCGCCGAGTGGTACTACGACATGAGCTTCCCCTGCCGCGTCGAGATCCAGGCGGTGGCGGTGGCCGCCGGGGGCGGCGACACCGGCGCCTGATCGCCCGGTTCCGCTCAGGTCCCCTCGTCGAGGAGCCGCACGACGTGGTCGGCGAGTTCCCGGTAGTGGCGGGCGCCGCGCCCGTCGGGGTCGAAGTCGAAGATGTCCACGCCCTCGTGCTGGGCCTGGGCGAGGCGGTTGTGGATGCCGATGCGGACGGGCAGCAGGGTGTCGCCGAAGTCGCGCTCCATCTCCGAGACGATCGCCTCGTTGAGGCGCCGCGTGCGGCCGTCCACGCGGGTGAGCAGCACCCCGAGGATGTCGATGCCCGGGTTCAGGCGGCGGGCCACCTCCCCCACGGTCTCGACGATGGCGTGCACCCCGGAGAGGGCCAGCGGGGAGGGGTCGGCGGGGATGAGCACGTAGTCGGCGGCCACCAGGGCGTTGACCGTGAGGTTGCCGAGGTTGGGCGGGCAGTCGATGAGGATCGTGTCGTACCAGGTGCGGGTGGCGGCGAGCGCCTCGCGGAGCACGAACTCCTTGCCCATGCGCGTGCCGAGCAGGTTCTCGGCGTGGGCGAGCTGCGGGTCGAGGGGGGTGACGTCGAGGCCGGGCACCCGGGTGGAGGTGGCGACGTCCATCACCTCGGCGCCGGTGTCCTGCGTGAGGAGGTCGGAGATCGCGCCGCCGCCGGCGAGGACCTGGGCGCCGAGCGCGGTGTGGACGTGCCCCTGGGGGTCGAGGTC
>WGAH01000380.1 GCA_015489145.1 Deltaproteobacteria bacterium | reverse complement strand
GACTGAGGAGCCGCGCATGGCCCACCCGGAAGCCGCGCGGCTCCTCAGTCCCCGTCCATGTAGCCGAGCTGCGTCAGCGCGTCGCGGAGGTCGTCGCCGATGCCCCCGTCCACCGGCGCGAGGTGGCGCGCGGGGACGCGCGCCTCCCAGGCGGCGCGGCGGGCCTCCCACTCGGGCCGCGCCCCGTCGAGGGGGTGCGCCTCGCCCGGGTCGGCCTGGAGGTCGAAGGCGCCGAAGCCGCCCGGCAGGGCGTCGGCGTCCCAGATCGCCTCGGTGCGGCCGTCCTCGGTCATCGCCACCTTGCCCTCGCGCCGGGCGACGAGGGGCCCCGGGTCGTCGGCCCGCGTCGGCCAGTCGTGCTCGACCCCGGCGGCGCGGGTGAGCAGGTCGGGCACCGCGGCCAGCGAGACCCGGCGCGGCAGCTCCACCCCGTCGTTGCTCAGCAGGGGCACCCGGGTGAGCGGGGCCCAGACCCAGTGGTTGTGGCCGACGAGGCCGTGCTCGCCCAGCAGCTCGCCGTGGTCGGAGGTCACGAGGATCGCCGCGTCCCCGGCCACCGGCGCGAGCGCGTCGAGGATGTCGCCCACCACGGCGTCGAGGTCCTCGACGGTGGCGTAGTAGGCGCGCCGGTACTGCTCCACCGCCTCGGGACCGCCCTCCCGGGCGCGGCGGGCGGGAAAGCCCCCGCGGGGGCTCAGCAGCGCGGTGTCCACCCCCCAGCGGTGGAGCGCGGCGGCGGAGGGGCGCAGCGGCTGGTGGGCGCCGAACAGGTGGACGTAGAGGAAGTGCCGCTCGCCGGGCTGCCAGCGGGCCACCTCGACCCGCACCCGCCGGGCGGCGGCCCGGTCGCGCACGAAGCGCCAGCGGTCGAAGCCCCGGCTGTAGCCCAGCTCGCGCCGGAGGAGCGGGTTGCCGACGAAGCCGGCGGTGTCGAAGCCGGCGTCGTGCAGCACCTCCGCGAGCACGGGGAGATCGGGCACCTCGGGGTAGGAGGCCGTGCGGTCGTCCATGTAGGCGGGAAAGGGGAAGTCCCAGCCGTGCTCGCGCACGCTCGCGCCGGTGAACAGGCTGATCACGCTCGGCGCCGTCCAGGTGGCGGCCGTCCAGGCGACCGCCGCCTCGTCGCCCCGCCGGGCGAACTCGTCGAGGCGCGGGGTGCGGGCGCGGGCCATCGCGTCGGCCCGCAGCGTGTCGACGACGATGAGCACGACGTGGCGCCGGTGGCCGCCCAGCCAGGTCGGCCAGCGCGCGCCGGTGCCGCAGGCGCCGAGCGCCAGGGCGAGCAGGCAGCAGAGGCGGGCCGCGAGCGACATGGGCCTGCCGTACCCCGCCGGCGCGACCGCCCGCCACCCCGCCGGGCGCCGGCCCTACGGGATCGGCTCGGGGCGGATCGGGTCGTGGTTCCAGAGCTTGAGCTGCGACTTCTGCACGCCCTCGGCCGCGAAGCGGTCGACGGCGAACTGCCGGAAGGTGGCGAGGTCGTCGTGGGCCGGGTTCGCGCCCAGGGCGACGAAGCGGTGCTGCAGGACCGCGCCGTCGTCCCACAGGTGGAAGACGTCGCGGGTCATCCAGTACTCGCGGTGGCTGCCGTCCTGGAGCTTGTAGCGGTGGATGATGGCGAGGAGCGCGTCGTCGGCGGGCTTGCGGATCTCGGCGGTGCCGAGGTAGTGACCGGACATCCTTCCCTCCCGGTGTGTCTGGAACCCGCGTCTCGTAACACGACCGCCCCGGTGCTTCCACCGTTGACGGCGCTGCCGGCTCAGGAGGAGGCGGCGCGCAGCTCGTCGAGGCTCAGCACGTCCTGCCGCTGCTCCGGGCGGCGGGCATCGGCCCCGGCGAGGCGGGCCCGGACGACGGCCCGCGCCTCGGCGTCCCCGCCCCGGCCCGCGAGCAGCAGGAGCCCCAGGGCCTGGAGGGCCATCGGGCCGGTGGACCGGAGCGCCTCGGTCCAGGCGTCGGCCAGGACGGCCTCGGGGTGGGGTCCCGTGGCGGCCAGGGCCAGGGCCCGGGCCATCGCCGCCGCCTCGACCATGCCCAGCGAGCGGTAGGCCGCCTCGGCGCGACGGGCGAGGCGGTCCGCGAGGGCGCCCTCCCCGCCGCGCCAGGCGAAGGCGGCCTCGGTCATCGCGCCGAATCCCAGGAGGTCCTCGCCGCCCAGCACCGCCAGGGCCTCGACCAGCTCCTCGTCCGGCGCGAGCTGCTCGCCGGCGCGGTAGCGGGCGGCCCGGGCGAGGAGCTCGGCGCGGCCCTCCCAGCCCACGTTGCGCCCGGCCTCGGCCTCGGCGCGCACGCGCTCGGCGGCGGCCAGCGCCTCGCGGGGCCGGCGGTCCCACAGCAGCGCCGCGGCGGCGTTGAGGAGGGCCGAGAAGCGCCCCGAGCGGTCGGCCCGCCCCTCGGCCGAGGCCAGGGCCAGGCGCGCGGCCTCGGCGTGCTGGCCCCGCCGGGCGGCCAGCAGGCCCTCCCAGCCGGTCACGACGGCGCGGATCTCCGGCGGCTTCCCCCGCGACCACCGCCGCGCCTCGGCCACCACCGCCGCCAGGGTGTCGGCGTCCGTCCGCAGGGCCGCCGTCACCCGGGCCGTCCACCAGCGCTGCTGCACCGGCAGCGGCAGGTCCCCGGGCGGGTCGCCGAGGATCGCCAGGGCCCGCGCCCCGCCGCCGGCCAGCGCCGCCAGCGAGGCGTCGAGCGCCCGGATCATCACCGGGAGGCGCGGGTCCTCGGAGCCGCTCCGCTCCAGCTCGTAGCGCGCCCGCTCCATCGCCGGCGCCGTGTGCAGGGCCATCGCCACGTCGGCCCACTCGACGAGGAGGGCGGCCTCGGCCCGCGGGTCCACCGCGTCCCGCACCGCGGCCAGGGCGGGCCGGAGCAGGGCCAGGGCGGCGCCGGGATCGCCGCCGAGGCGCAGCCGGCGGGCCTGGCGAAGGGCCTCGGCGGCGACCTCCTCGCGGTCGGCGCCGAGCAGCAGGTGCAGCAGGCGGCCCGGCGCGCCCGGCGGGATCGCCCGGGCGAGGACCAGGTGGGCCGCCTGGCGCGTCGCCGGGTCCCAGAGCTGCAGGGCCACCGAGGGCCGCCGCGCCTCCAGCCGGTCGCCGGGCCCGAGGCGCACCGCCCCGAGGCGCGCCAGCTCGTCGAGGGCGTCCTCGACCCGCCAGGCCGGCCACCCGCTCGCCGCCCGCACCAGCTCGGCGGTGGCGTGGCGGCCCGCGAGCTGCACCCAGGCCAGCACCTCGTCGGCCTCGTGGGGGATCGGGGCGGCGTCGGGACCGGCGACGGGGGCGTGGGCGACGAGGCGCACCGGCTCGCCGCGCAGCAGGTCGAGCTGCCCGCGATCCACCGCCAGGCGGCCGTCCTCGCGGCGGCGGGCGATTCCCGCGCGCACCCAGGCCGCCACCTCCGCCGCCACCCGGCTCGCGACGCCCTCGGTGCGCTCCCACAGCACCCGCGCCCCGTCCTCGACGAGGTGCAGCACCCGGTCCGGCCCGGCGAACAGCGGGCGCAGCTCCTCGACGCTCCAGGGGCGGGTCCGCACCACCACCGCGCCCCCGGCCGGCTCCTCGGCGGCGGCGATCACCGCGCCGCGTTCGCGCAGGGCGTCCACCAGCGCCCGGCTTCGGCGGTCGAGGCCCTCGATCGGGTCGGCCAGGAGCACGTCTCCGCGGTCGAGCAGCGCCGAGAGGCGGGCGGCGAGGCGATCCCGGAGGGCGCCCAGCCCCTCGTCGGCGCCCGGCGCGAAGGCCGGTCCCAGCCCCCGCAGGCTCTCGAAGGGCGCGCTCCCGCGCCCGAGGCGGTGCACCTTCCGCCCCTCCGCGGCCAGCCGCGCCGCCGCCTCGCGCAGCACCGTGCTCCTCCCCGTGCCCCGGGGGCCCACCACGTCCACCGAGCGCCCGGCCCGGGCCGGGCGCTCGGTGGACGTGGTGGGCCCCCGGGGCACGGGGAGG
>WGAH01000379.1 GCA_015489145.1 Deltaproteobacteria bacterium | reverse complement strand
GGCGCGGCCGGCGCCGCGACGGGGGCAGGCGCGGCGGGAACCGACTCGGCCGGGGCCGGCGCGCGGGCGACGCGCAGGGCCACGATGCCGAGGATGAGGAGGCTGCCCACCGCCACCAGCCCGAGGGCCACCGCCAGGGGCCGCAGCCACGGCGAGGGGGCCTGGATCACCACCGTGGAGCTGGTGTCCGGGTCGGGACCCGCCGCCACCGACCCCGGCGGCGCCGGCTCGGCCCGCCGCCCGCCCAGCGCCCGGCGCAGGTCGACCATGAAGGTGGCCACGTCGGGGTAGCGGTCGGCCCGGTCCTTGGCGAGGCAGCGCCGCACCACCTGCTCGAAGCCCGGGGGCAGGTCGAGGTCGGGAGCCGCCGAGGCCATCGAGGGCACCGGCCGGTTGACGTGGGCGATCATCGTGGCGGTGGCGTGCTCGCCGTGGAAGGGCCATCGCCCCGTCACCGCCCGAAAGAGCAGGATGCCCAGCGCGTAGATGTCGGCCCGGTGGTCGACGTCCTCGCCGCGCACCTGCTCGGGCGCCATGCAGTGCGGCGAGCCGAGCACCAGCCCCGAGTGGGTGCGGCCCTGGTCCTCGCCGAGCACCCGGACGAGGCCGAAGTCCACCACCTTGACGTGCTCGTCGCCGTCGTCGTCCACCCGCACCAGCAGGTTGCTCGGCTTGAGGTCGCGGTGCACCACCCCGTGCTTGTGCGCGTAGCGCAGGGCCTTGGCGACCTGGAGGATGAGGCGGCCGGCGCGCTCGGGGCTCATGCGCCCCTCGCGCAGGAGGTCGGTGAAGCGCGGGCCCTCGATGTATTCCAGCGCGAGGTAGAAGCGCCCGTCCTCGGCGCGGCCCCAGTCGTGCAGGGTCACGATGTTGGGGTGGTTGAGGGCGGCGAGGGTGTCGGCCTCGAGGCGGAAGCGCTCCTCGAAGTTGCCCTCCGGGTCGAGGCCGGGGCCCGGGTCGAGGACCTTGAGGGCGATGGGCCGGTTCAGCTCGACATCGTGGGCGAGGTAGACCGTGCCCATGCCCCCCCGGGCGATGAGCCGCTCCACGCGGTAGCGCCCGTCGACGAGGGTGTCCTCGGCGACCGGGGTGGCGGGACCCGGGGCGTGCGGCGTCATGCGCGGTCGAAGCTCGCCCATCTCCTGGAGGATAGCCGAAAAACCCGGCGCTCCCGAGCCTACCACGGTCACGAATTGCCAGGAACGCGACGCGAGGCGCCACCACGCCGAGGGCCGGCGCTCCTCCGGCGCGGATCGTCCACCCCCCATCTCGGGAAGCCGGCCGGAAGCCGGCGCTCCAACGCCGGCGCTCCTCCCGCGTTCATCCTCTCCCCGCCCCCGGCGACGGCCGGGCGATCATCGGGAGGGGGCTTGTCAACAAGCCCCTTCCAGGTGCTAGACCCCGAGAACAACCCCCCTCAAGATGCTAGGGGGGGCACCCCGGGATGCCGCAAAAACCAAGGTTGCACCGTGGAGCGGGATCGGGCGAGGGCCCAGGCGGGGCCGGATGGGGCCAGACCCCTAGCATCCAGACGGGGGTTGTTCCGCGGGGCTAGCAAGTCCGGGGGGCTTGTCATCAACCGGCCCCGGAATGGACGGTCCGGAGCGGTGATCGCCCCACCACGAATGCCGGCCGGAGGCCCGCGCTCCTGGGCCGGCGCTCCGACGGCGGCACTTCGAGGCCGGCGCTCCGACGGCGGCACGCCGGGGCCGGGGCTCCGCTACTCCAGCGCCCGGACGCGCAGCTCGCGGCGGTCGGAGCGGCCGCCGCCGTCGAGGACGAGGATCTCGTGGCGGCCGGGGCGGGGCCGCCACCAGGCCGCCTCCTCGGCGGGAACGCGGGCGAGCAGGGCGCCGTCGACGAACCAGCTCAGGCGGCCGGAGCCGTCGGCGCGCAGGGCCACCTCCTGCCGGTCGGCCGCCATGCCCGGCACCAGCAGCAACTCCGCGCCGGCCTCGGGGGTGACGATGCGGGGGCCGGCCGTCGCGGTGGGCGCGCACCCCGGGGCCCAGGGCGGCACCCCTTCCAGCCCGGCCCGGCCGGCCGCCAGCCACCGCCGCACCCCCGCCGGCCACACCACCCGCGTCTCGACCCGGGTGCGGCGCCCGGCCCGGCAGCCCGGCCGCACGCGCAGCCCCGTCTCCTCGTCGATCTCGACCCGGACGTGCAGCTCGCACCGTTCCGGGGGCACCCGCGCCACCAGGGCCGGCACCCGGCGGCGGTGGGGGCAGGCCTTCCCGGCCAGGCGGCCGGACAGGGCGCAGACCTCGACCGTGCCCACGTCGTCCGGCGGGGCGTCGTCGGCGCGCAGGCCGTCGTCGAGCCCCTCGAGCAGGTCGAACAGCAGCGGCCCCGCCGCCGCGGCCCCCACGAGCCCCGGGCTCGGGCGGTTGTCGAGGTTGCCCATCCACACCACCGCGGTGTAGCGCCGCCCGGAGCCCACGGCCCAGGCGTCGCGGTTGCCCTGGCTGGTGCCGGTCTTCCAGTGGATGCCCCGAGGCATCGCCGAGACCGCCTTGCGCGCCGGGAAGTCCGGGCGGTCGCGCCAGCGCAGGACCCGGCGCACCATCCAGGCCGCCCCGGGCTCCAGCCAGGGCGCCGCCCGCCCCGGCGGGTCGTCGCTCCGAAGGCGCAGGGGGCGGTTGGCGCCGTCCTCGGCCAGGGCGGCGTAGAGGCGGGCCATCTCCAGCGGGCTGACCGCGACGCCCCCGACGATGGCCGACAGGCCGTAGGCCCCCGGGCGCGGGTCGAGCCAGGCGGCGCCGCCGCGGCGCAAGGTACCGAGAAAGCGCTCCACGCCCACGTCGTGGAGGAGGTTGACGAAGGGGATGTTGAGGGATCGCGACAGGGCGTCGGCCAGGGTCACCATGCCGTCGTGGCCGCCGTCGTAGTTCGCGGGCGACCAGCCGCCATAGCGCACCGGGATGTCGGGCACGAGGAAGCCCGGCAACACGCGGCCGTCGCCGATGGCCCGGGCGAGCAGGAAGGGCTTGAGCGCGCTGCCGGGGGAGCGGGGCACGGCGAAGGCCGGGATCCAGCGCCCGCCCCCCGCCTCGGCCGGGTCGAAGTTGCCGACCAGGGCCTTCACCTCGCCGGTGGCGTGCTCGACGACCACCACCGCCGCGTTGTCGATGCCCACCCGGGCCGCCGCCGGCCGCGCCGCCGCCACCACCCGCTCGGCGAGGGCCTGCACCCCCGGGTCGAGGGTGAGGCGCGTGCGCGTGCCCGGCGCCGGGTCGAGCCAGGCCGCGACGTGGGGCAGCGCGCGCGGCAGGGGGCGCAGGCGCTCGGGCACCGGTCGCGCCAGCACCTCGGCCAGCACCGCCTCCACCGGCCGGCCGTCGGTGGGCAGCGCGCCGACCGCCGCGAGTCGCCGGGCCACCGCGTCCCGCGCCGCCCGCAGGGCATCGGCGTGGTCCGGCCGCGGGTAGCGGTGGGAAGGGTCCTGGGGAATCGCGAGGAGCAGCGCGATCTCGGCGGCGTCCAGGTGGCGGGCCGAGTGGCCGAGGCAGGCCCAGGCCGCCGCCTCCACGCCTTCCAGGTTGCGCCCGTAGGGGGCGAAGCTCAGGTAGGCGGCCAGGATGTCGTCCTTGCCCAGGCGCAGCTCGAGCTGCACGGCGCGCAGGGCCTCCACCGCCTTGCTCCGCAGGGTGCGCGGCCGGGGCTCCACCATGCGGACCACCTGCATGGTCAGCGTGCTCGCCCCGCTCACGACCCGCCCGGCGGCGAGGTTGGTCCACGCCGCGCGCAGCACCGCCAGGGGGTCCACCCCCGGGTGCCAGCGGAAGCGGGCGTCCTCGAAGGCGAGGAGCGCCCGCAGGTAGTCGGGGTCCACCTCCTCCGGGCGCACGGGGATCCGCCAGCGATCGTCGGGGGCCAGCGCCACGTGGGCGGCGCTGCCGTCCGCCCAGGTGAGCACCGGGGAGCCCGCCATCGCCAGCCGCCCCGGCAACGGCACGAGGCGGGCCGCCGCCTCCACCGCCAGCACGAGGAGCAGCGCCGCCGCCCCCCAGCCCCGTGCCGCGCGCCGCACGCCCCCTCCCCTACAGCAGGAAGCCCTTCCAGGGGCCGGCGATGGTGAGGACCCCGCCGGGCTCCGAGGCCTCGATGTCCGGGTCGTACATCGCCTCGAGGCGCACCTCCGGCCAGGTGAAGGTGCCGGCGGTCACCGCCCGCACGGCGTAGACGAAGAAGCGCGTCTCGCCGGCCCCCAGCTCGCCCATCACCTCGACGCGGTCGTCGCGCAGGTTCATGTGGTCGGGCTCCCAGCGGTCCAGGTCGTCGGCGAACTCGGGCAGCTCGCCGCGGCCGAGACGGGGGTTCTCGATCTCCCAGCCGGCGGGGATGCGGTCGACCAGCGCGAGGTTGGGCAGGTCCGAATCCGAGCGGTTCTCGACCCGCACCACCACGTACGCCGCGTCCCCGATCGCCTGCCGGCCGAGGTCGAGGGGCTTGCCGTCGGCGGCCACCACCGTGCGCCGCACCGCCACGCCGCGGCTCGTGGCGTCGCTCTCGCCGTGGGCGCGCACGCCGCGCACCACCCGCACCAGCCAGGCCGGTCCCTCGCCGCCCTCGCGCTCGACGGTGAGGGAGCGGGCCAGGGTGGCCCGGCGCAGCACCCAGCCGGTGACCCCGGGGCTCGCCAGGGGCGTCACCTCGTGGCCGTCAGCCCGCAGGCGGAAATCGCCGAGGCCGGTGGCGCTCGCCCGCCGGGCCAGGGCCGCCACGCCCCAGGCGAGCTCCTGGGTGGTGTAGCGACGCGACGGCAGGCGTTCGAGGGCCTCGGCCACCCGGTCGGCCTCGGCCGCCGCCGCCGGGTCGGCGCCGAAGAGCTCGCCGAAGATCGCGAGGCGCAGGGCCCGGAAGCGGAGGTCGGAGAAGAAGGTCCAGCCGTGATCGCGGTGCAGGCGGATCGGCCCGCCGTCGAGGCGCTTGAGATCGGCCTCGTAGCGGTGGTCCCCCGCTTGCCAGGCCGCCGCTTGCAGCAGGTAGGCGGCCTCCTGGCGTCCGAGGGCCTCCCAGCGCGAGGCCGGGGGGTCCTCGGCGGAGAGGCGGCCGAGGAGCCCGGCCACCGCCGCCGGCCGCCCCCGCCCGGCCCGGGCGAGGACGTAGTGCTCGTAGGCGGTGCCCGAGTCCGGCGCGCCGGTGGTGGTGCCGAGGTCCCGGGCGAGCCAGTCCACCGCCTCGGCCAGCGGGCCCGCGGGCACGTCGAAGCCGGCGTCGCGGGCGTCGAGGAGGAGGTGGACCGCGTAGGCGGAGGCGAAGCGCGTCGGCCAGGTGCCGCCGGGCCAGTAGGCGAAGCCGCCCTCGGGGGTCTGCATCGACAGGATGCGATCGATGCCGGCGCGCACCAGGGCGTCGGGGTCGTCGGCCCCGGCGAGGTCCGGCGCGAACAGGCGGGCCACCCCCGACAGGGCGACGATCGCCCGGGTGGCCGAGGCGGTCTGCTCGACGCAGCCGTAGGGGTAGCGCATCAGCCGGCCGACGTGGCCGTAGACGGCGGCGTGGGGGTCGGCGCTCACCCACATCGTCGTGCGGTCGCCGCCGGGCAGCCAGTCCGCGCCGGGGGCCGGCACCGCCGTGCGCGCGCCGTCGAGGCGCACCACGTCGACGCGCCGCTCCTCGGGCTGGGCGGGAAGCAGGGGCAGCTCCAGGCTCTCCTCGCTGCGGAGCGCCCCGGCTTCGGCCACCACCCGGAACCGGGCCGCGGCCGGGGCGCGGGCGGCGGTGAGCTGGAAGGCCACGGTGGCCGAGGCGCCGGGTTCCAGCTCCACCGTGCCCTGCTTCTCGCCGAGGAAGCGCACCGCCGGCCCGGGATCGCCCACCGCCGTCCCCGGCCCGGCGTCGAGGTCGCTCACCTCCAGGGCCACCCGCACCCGCTGCCGGGCGCCGGTGGTGTTGGTGAGCGTCACCGGCACCTGGGCGATGTCGCCGGCCACCAGGAAGCGCGGCAGGGTGGTCTGGAGGGTGATCGGGTCGCGCACGAGCACCGCGGCCTCGGCCGAGCCCATGCGGGCCGGGCTGGCGGCCACCGCCATCACCCGCAGGCGCCCGCGAAAGCCCGGCACGTCGAGGCGCACCTTGCCGCGCCCCTTCTCGTCGAGCCGCACCACGCCGGACCACAGGGCGACCGGGTGCACCGCCTGCACGCGGCCGAGGGCCGTCGCCCGGTCGCCGCCGGTGCGGGCCCCGCCGGCGGCGCCGGTCAGCGTCCAGCCGAAGGTCTCGAAGGTGTCCACCCCCGGGGCGCGGCGGGCGAAGACCTGGGCGAGGGGGTCCGGCGTCGCGAAGCGCGTGAGCTGGAGCACGCCCTCGTCCACCGCCGCCACGGTGGCCTCCACCGGCTGGCCGCCGGCCTCGCCGGCCACCGACAGGCCCACCTCGAGGGTGGACCAGGGGCGGATCTCGTCGGGGGCGTCGAGGCGCAGGTCGAGGGTCTGCTCGGGAAGCTCGACGCGCACGGAGCCCATGCCGAAGGCCCGCCCGTAGAAGCGCGCGCCGGGGGACTCGGCGCGGGGGTCCTTGACCAGGAGCGCGGTGACGTAGACGTTCGGGACGGGCATGTCGCCGGCGATGGGCAGCGTCCAGCTCGCGGGACCGGCCTCCACGTCCTGCCAAGCGTAGCCCACCACCCGGTCGGTCTCGAGGGTCCACAGCAGGCGCCCGGGCCAGGGCGCGGTGGTGCGGGC
>WGAH01000378.1 GCA_015489145.1 Deltaproteobacteria bacterium | reverse complement strand
CGCCGCCCTGTCCCTCGACTCCTACGATGCCGAGTGGTTCGACCTCGACGGCGACGGCGACCTCGACCTCGTCGTCGCCAACCTCGGGGCCGGCGAGCCCGACGCCCTGCTGCTCAACCTCGGCGACGGGCGCTTCGTCGACGCCAGCCACGCGCTGCTCCCCGGCGAGGCGCTGCCGACCTACTCGGTGGAGTTCTTCGACGCCGACGGCGACGGCGACCTCGACGCCGCGGCGGCCGAGTACGGCGCGCCGGACCGGGTGTGGCTCAACGCCGGCGACGGCACGATGACCGCCGTGCCCCTCGGCGACGACGACCTCAGCACCCAGCTCCTCCCGGCCGACGCCGACGGCGACGGCTGCCCGGACCTGTTCCAGGCGGTCTACGGCGGGCCCGACCGCCTGTGGCTGGGCGACTGCGCCGGGGGCTTCGCGGCCTCCGACCAGCCCGACCTCGCCGCCCTGTCCCTCGACTCCTACGATGCCGAGTGGTTCGACCTCGACGGCGACGGCGACCTCGACCTCGCGGTGGCGGTCACCGGGGATCGCAGCCGCCTGTTCCGCAACGACGGCGGGCTGCTCGCCGACATCACCGACGAGGCGCTGCCGACCGAGGCCGACCACCACTACGCGGTGGAGGCGCTCGACGCCGACGGCGACGGCGCCCTCGACCTGCTCTGGACGAGCTGGGCCGGCGAGGGCACGGCGCTCACCGTGCAGGCCGCCGAGCGCCCGGCCGGGCCGAGCCTGGACCGGGTGAGCCCCGCCGAGGTCTCCACCGCCGGCGGGGTGACGGTGGCCCTGCGGGGCGCGGGCCTGGGCGGCGCGGTGGCCGCTTCCTTCGGCGGCTCGGCGGGGGAGGGCCTCGCGGTGGTGGACGACACCTGGCTCACCGTGACCGTGCCCGCCGGCGAGGCCGGTCCCGCCGAGGTTTCCGTGACCCTCGACGACGGCACCACCCTCACCCTGGACGACCGCTTCGCCTGGGTCGAGGACGAGGGCGCCGCCTTCACCGACGCCACCGCGAGCGGCCTGCCCGCCGACGCCGCCCCGAGCACGGGGGTGGCGGCGGTGGACGTGGACGGCGACGGCGCCACCGACCTGGCGGTGAGCGACGAGGACGCCGGGCTGCGCCTGCTCCTCGGCGACGGCGCCGGCCGCTTCGAGGAGGCGGCGGCCCTCGTCCCCGAGCTGGACGCCGGCACCCAGGACGTGGCGGCCGGCGACCTCGACGGCGACGGCGACCCCGACCTCTGCCTCGCCGCCGGCGACGCGGTGCTCGTGCTGCTCAACGACGGCTCCGGGGCCTTCGCGCGGGCGGGGAGCGTCGAGGTGGCGGCCACCGCGGTGGCCCTGGCCGACCTCGACGGCGACGGCATTCTCGACCTGGCGGCGGCCACCGATGGCGCCGACGCGGTGGCGCTGGGGGACGGCCTCGGCGGTTTCGGCGAGCCGGCGGCGCTGCCGGGCGACCCGGTTCAGACCGCGATGATCGCGCCCGGCGACCTCGACGGGGATGGCGACGTGGACCTGGTCGCGGTGGGCTTCCTCGCCCTGGACCGGGTGCTGCTCAACGACGGGTCCGCCGGGTTCGCGCTGGTGGACGATCCCTTCGGCGACAGCGCCTCGCTGCAGTCCTACCACGCGGCCCTGGCCGATGCCGACGGCGACGGCGACCTCGACGTGCTCGTCGCCCAGGGCGGCGCCACCGGCCAGAACGGCCTCTACCTCAACGACGGCTCCGCCGGCTTCACCGACGCCACCGACCGCCTGCCGGCGGTGGCCTACGGCAGCTCGGCGGTCGAGAGCGCCGACCTCGACGGCGATGGGGACGCCGACTTCGTCGTCGCCAACTTCTGGGGGCCGAACGAGGTCTACGTGGGCGAGGGCGGGGCCTTCACCGACCCGGGCTGGCTGCCCGACGACGACCACCCGAGCGTGGCCGTCGCCGCGGCCGACTTCGACGGCGACGGGAAGGTCGACCTGTTCTTCGCCGATTACGGGGAGCAGGACCGGCTCTACCTGGCGCGCTGAGGCGCCGGCCTCCCGGGGGGTGAACCACGATGCTCCGGCCCAACCAGCTCGCGATCCTCGGGCTCCTGGCGGAAGGGCCCGCCCACGCCTACGCGATCCACCGGCAGATCCGCGAGCGCCGCATCCAGGAATGGGCCCCGGTGGGGTTTTCCAGCGTCTACCAGATCCTGCGGGCCCTCGAGCGCGACGGCCTGGTGGCCGGCACCGACCGCCCGCCGGAGGACGGCCCGGGTCGGCGGGAGTACCGGCTGACCGATGTGGGAAGGCGGGCGCTGGACGAGACGCTGGCCGCCGTGCTGGGGGGGCGGCCGACCTGGCGCTTCGTCGAGGAGCTGGCCCTCATGTTTCGCGGCTCGCTCGGGGCGGCGGCGGTGGCGGAGCTGCTGGCGTCCCGGAGGGAGGCGGTGGAGGCCGAGCTGCGCCGGGTCGAGGGCGCGGCCGACCGTGCCGGTCCCTGGGCGTCGACGGCGCGCCTGATCCTCGCGCACCGGGCCGCGCACCTGCGCGCCGAGGCGGAGTTCCTGGAGCGGGCCCGGCGGGAGCTCCTCGCCGAGGCGGAGCGGGCGGAGGCCGGCGGCCCTACCAGTCCGGCAGGCAGACCTTGACGCTGCCGGTGCCGTCGAGCTGGCAGGCGTAGCCGGTGCGGCAGTCGGCGTTCGTGGTGCAGGAGACGTAGCACCGCCCCACCGGGTAGTAGCTGTAGGTGCCGCAGGCGAGGCAGGAGAAGCCGCAGGCGTTCACCGGGTCGGACAGGTCGCAGTTGTCGCTGTAGCCGCCCGAGCCGTCCATGCAGTAGCCGCCGGGCCAGGACGTGTTGCAGTAGGGCGTGCCCGGGGTGTTCGCGCAGTCGGCGTCGCTGGTGCACGGATCGCCGATGCGGCCGCTGAGCGAGGTGTCGCACTGGTCGGGCTCGGTGGAGCTGGCCGTGTCGGCGGTGTCGGAGGTGCCGGTGTCGGTCTTTCCGGTGTCGGAGGTGCCGGTGTCGGTCTTGCCGGTGTCGGTGTCGGTGTCGGTGTCCGTGTCGGCGTCGGCGTCGGCGTCCGTGTCGGCGTCGGCGTCCGTGTCGGTGTCGGCGTCGGCGTCGGTGTCGGCGTCGGCCTCGCCGCCCCCGTCGCCCGCGCCGCCGTCGGCGGTCGCCCCGCCGTCACCGGCCCCACCGTCGGCCGCGGCGCCGCCGTCGCCGCCGCTGGGGGTGTCGGTGCCCTTGTCGGAGCCCTGGCAGGCGAGGAGCAGGGCGAGGGCCAGGCCGAGGAGCAGGGGGGAGCGGGACGCCATCGCGACCTCCGGGGAGCTATTGTCACCACAGAATAGTGCCACGATACCGCCCGTCCCCCCGGCCCGCAAGGAAAAGAGGCCGCGAGGGAGCGGGGGCGGCGGCCGAGGTGCGCCGGGCCAGCCGCGCCTGGTTGTGGGTGTCCTTGAAGCGGCGGGATGCTGCTTCTACCTGGGCGGCTGGAGGTGGGTGGCCGTGAAGCGGCAGGATGCCGCTTCTACATGCGGGCGGCCTCAGGCCTCCTCGGCCCCGTCCGCCGCCTCTCCCTCCGGGGGCTTGCGCTTGCCCTTGTGGCGCACGTCGCGGCCCTTGCACATGAAGATCACCTGCTCGGCGAGGTTCGTGGCGTGGTCGCCGATGCGTTCCAGGTACTTGGCGGCGTTCTGCACGGGCACCAGGCTGGCGGCGTCGCCCTCGCCGGTGGCCATGCGTTCCAGCAGGCGGGCGAACAGCCGGTGGTACAGCTCGTCCACCTCGTCGTCCCGCTTGAGCACCTTGCGGGCCCGCTTCGCCTTCTCGTCGACGAAGGCGGCGATGGCCTCGCGCAGCATTTCCTGCACCACCTCGGCCATGCGGGGCACCTCCTCCCAGGAGCCGGCGAAACCGGGCTCGTGGAGCTCGATGGCCCGCTCGCACACGTTGGTGGCGAGGTCCCCGATGCGCTCGAGGTCCGTGACCATCTTGCCGGCGGTCATGATGAAGCGCAGGTCGCCGGCCATCGGCTGCCAGCGGGCGAGGAGCCGGATGCAGTGGTCGTCGATGGCGCGCTCGGCGGCGTTGACCGCGTAGTCCATGGCGATGACCCGGCGGGCGGCCTCGACGTCCCCCTCGATGAGGGCGTGGGCGGCGAGGCCGATCATCTGCTCGACGCGGCTGGCCATGCGGAGCAGCTCCTCGCGGAGTTCCCGGAGCTCGGCCTCGAAGGCCTGGTCGGTGTGGGGGCGGCGGGAGAGGGGCATGGGGTCCTCGGG
>WGAH01000377.1 GCA_015489145.1 Deltaproteobacteria bacterium | reverse complement strand
TTCCTCGACGCCGGCCTCGTCGACCGGATCGAGCTGTTCCTGGCGCCGAGGGTCCTGGCCGGCGGCCCGGGCTGGGTCGGCGGCGAGCCCTGGCGGCTGGCCGAGGCCCCGGCCTTCGCCGTCGTCGCCGTCGAGCGCGTCGGCGGGGACGTGCGCCTCACGCTGGAGCCGCGCCGGGGCGCGGACGGGGAGGGCTGAGTGTTCAGCGGCATCGTCGAGGCCGTGGGCACCGTGCGCGCCGTGCGCCCCCTCGGGCGCGGGCGGGCGGTGCTCATCGAGAGCCCGCTTCCCGTCGGGGCGGCGGGCGAGGCCGGCGTCGGCGCCGAGCGGCGCGAGGCGGTGGGCCTCGGCGACTCGGTGGCGGTGCAGGGGGCCTGCCTCACGGTGGACGCCGTGGACCCGCCCCACCGCTTCTCGGTGTCGGTGGGCCAGGAAACGGTCGCCCGCACCACCCTCGGCCGCCTGGCGGTCGGCGACCGCGTGCACCTCGAGCGCGCCCTGCGCCTGTCGGACCGCCTCGACGGCCACCTGGTGAGCGGCCACGTCGACGGGGTGGGGCGGGTGCTGCGCGCCGAGCGCTCGGCCGAGAGCGTCGTGATCCGCGTCCTCGCGCCGCCGGAGCTCGGCCGCTACATCGCCGAGAAGGGCTCCATCGCCGTCGACGGCGTCAGCCTCACGGTCAACGAGGTGCGCGACGAGGCCGGCGGCGCCGCCTTTCGCGTCAACATCGTGCCCTTTACCGCCGACGCCACCCTGCTCGGCGGGCTGGCGGCCGGCGCGGCGGTCAACCTCGAGGTCGACCTCCTCGCCCGCTACGTCGAGCGCCTCCTCGGCGGGGCGCCGGGCGGCGGGCTCACCGCCGAGCGCCTGCGCGAGCTGGGTTACGGGGGGCGCCGGGGCCGGCGCTGAGCCCGGCCCGCCGGAGGTGGCGATGCCCTTCGTGGTGATGGACCCGGACCCGATGCGCCGCGTCTCGACGGCGATCGAGGACATCCGCGCCGGGCGCATGGTGATCCTGGTCGACGACGAGGACCGCGAGAACGAGGGCGACCTGGTTCTCGCCGCCGACGCCGTCACCCCCGAGGCGATCAACTTCATGGCCAAGGAGGCCCGGGGGCTCATCTGCCTCACCCTCACCGCCGAGCGCGTGCGGCAGCTCCAGCTCCCGATGATGGCGCCGAAGAACCAGAGCCCCTACCACACGGCCTTCACCGTCTCCATCGAGGCGCGGGAGGGCGTGACCACGGGCATCAGCGCCCACGACCGGGCCCGCACGATCCGCACCGCCATCGACCCGACCAAGGGGCCGAACGACATCGTGACGCCGGGGCACGTCTTCCCCCTGCGGGCGCGCGACGCCGGCGTGCTGGCGCGCACCGGCCAGACCGAGGGCTCGGTCGACCTCGCCCGCCTCGCCGGGCTCACGCCGGCGGCGGTGATCTGCGAGATCATGAACGACGACGGCACGATGGCCCGCCTGCCCGACCTCGAGCGCTTCGCGGCGAAGCACCGCCTCCGCATCGTCACCGTCGCCGACATCATCCAGTGGCGCATGAGGAACGAGGTCCTCGTCGAGCAGGTCGTCGAGGCCCCCCTCAAGGTGGCCGGCGTCGGCGAGTTCCACGCGCGGGTCTACCGCTCGAAGACCGACGGCGGCATGCACCTCGCCCTGTGGCGCGGCGCCGTGGACGACGGCGAGCCGGTGCTCACCCGGGTGCAGGCCTACTGCCCCACCGGCGACGTGTTCGGATCGGCCGCCTGCGACTGCGGCGCCCAGCTCGACCACGCCCTGAGCGCCATCGCCGCCGAGGACCGCGGCGTGCTGCTCTACCTGCACCTCGGGGGCGGGGCCGAGCCCGACTCGCTGCTCGCGCGCATCAAGGGGCACCTCGGGGTCACCGACGCCGCCGCCACCGACGCCGGCGGCGGCGAGCTCCGCGAGATGGGCACCGGGGCGCAGATCCTCGTCGACCTCGGCGCGCGGCGCCTCCGGCTGATGACCAACAACCCGCGCAAGATCGTCGGCCTGGAGGGCTACGGCATCAAGGTCGAGGAGCGCGTGCCCCTGCGGGCGCCGGTGTCGGCCGACAACGCCTCCTTCCTGCGGGCCCGCCGCTTCCAGCTCGGCCACCTGCTCCCCGATCCCGACCCATCCCGTTAGGGGGCCGGCTCGCCGCGGTCCCTTCCCCGGAGGAACGATGCCCCGCACCCTCGAAGGCCACCTGACCGACGCCGGCGGGCGGTTCGCGATCCTGGTCTCGCGCTTCAACGACTTCATCACGACGCGCCTCCTCGACGGCGCCCTCGACACCCTCGCCCGGCACGGCGTCGACGTCGACGAGCGGGTCACCGTGGCCTGGGTGCCCGGCAGCTTCGAGATGCCGGTGGTCGCCGGCCGCATGGCCCGCACCGGCGAGTTCGACGCGGTGATCGGGCTCGGCTGCGTGATTCGCGGCGGCACCCCGCACTTCGACTACGTCGCCGCCGAGGTGGCCAAGGGCCTCGCCCACGTCGCCCTCGACACCGGCGTGCCCGTCACCTTCGGCATCCTCACCACCGACACCATCGAGCAGGCCATCGAGCGCGCCGGCACCAAGATGGGCAACAAGGGCAGCGAGGCCGCCGAGGCCGCCCTCGAGATGGTGAGCCTGCTGCGAAACCTCGACGCCCGGGGATGAAGATGGCGAGCCGGCGGCGGGCGCGCGAGATCGCCCTTCAGGCGCTCTACGCGGTGGACGTGGGCGGCGAGGACGCCCCCGGCGAGGCGCTGGCGGGGCTGGTGGCCCTGCTGTCGGGCGACCCGGACGGCCGGGCGCCGGAAGCCGGCGAGGTGGCCTTCGCCCGCCGGCTGGTCGAGGGGGCGACGGAGCGGCGCGAGGAGATCGACGCCCTCATCGAGGCGGCGAGCCTGCACTGGCGCCTTCGGCGCATGCCCACCGTCGACCGCAACATCCTCCGCATGGCGACCTTCGAGCTGATCGGTTGCCCCGACGTGCCCGCCAGCGTGGCGATCAACGAGGCGGTCGAGCTGGCCAAGCGCTATGGTGACCGCGATTCCAGGGCTTTCGTCAATGGCATCCTCGACCGAATCGCCTCCGAGACCGGGCGCGGCGGCCGCCGTCACCGCCGACGCTGACCGCGCGCTGTTCTACGGCGACCTGTTCCTCCTCGCCGTGAGCGTCGCCGTGGTGGCGGCGAGCATGATCCTCGAGCCGAGCGTCGGGGCGGTGAGCCTGTTCGGCCACCGCATCCCCACCCTGTGCATGTTCCGGCTGCTCACCGGCCACCGCTGCCCGGGCTGCGGGCTCACCCGCAGCTTCACCTTCATGGGGCACGGCCGCGTGGCCGAGGCCTTCCACCTGCACGTCCTGGGGCCGGCGCTGTACGTGCTGGTCGCGGCGCAGATCCCGTACCGCCTCTGGCGCGTCGCCCGCCACCTCCGCCGGCGGAGGGCCTCCCGGTGAAGCCCGCCCGCGCTGTCATCCTGGGGAGCGCCTGGGGCGAGGGGCGCCTCGGCGGGCGGCTCCTCGCGCCGGTGACCGTGGAGACGCCCTTCGGATCGGTCACCCTGCACCGCTACGCCGCGGACGCCTGGGTGCTGTTCCGCCACGGCGTGCCCCACCGCTGGCTGCCCCACCGCATTCCCTACCGGGCCCACGCGGCGGCGCTGGCGGCGGTGGGCTGCGGGGCGCTCCTCGTCACCTCCTCGGTGGGGGTCCTCGACCCGGCGCTGCCCCTCGACCGCCCGATCCTGGTCGACGACCTCCTGATGCTCGACAACCGCCTCCCCGACGGCACGGCGGCGACGATCTTCGTCGAGCCCTTCTGCCGGCCGGGGGAGGGGGGGCACCTGGTCCTCGACGAGGGGCTGTTCAGCCGCGCCCTGGCCGAGCAGGTCGAGGCGCTGGCCGGCGGACCCCTGCCCCGGGCGGTCTTCGGCTACGCGCAGGGGCCGCGCAACAAGACCGCCGCCGAAAACGCCGCCTTCCGGCTGCTCGGCGCGCAGGTCAACAGCATGACGCTGGCGCCGGAGGTCGTGCTCGCCGCCGAGCTGGAGATCCCGGTGGCCGCGGTGGTGGTCGGCCACAAGTACTCGGGCACCGGGCCGCGCACGCGCGTCGCCCGGGACGAGATCAACGCGGCGCTGGGCGAGGGGAGGGCGGCCCTCGACGGGCTGGCTCGCGCCTTCCTGGAGCGGGCGCGGCCGGTGGCGCCGGGCAACCGCATCTACCGCTACCCGGTGGACTTCCGTGCCGGCTGAGGGGCCGCGGGGCCTCGACCGCACGGGCTGGTGGCGGGCGGCGCTGCTCGCCGGGCAGGCGGTGCTGCTCATGCTGTCCTACGCCGTGGCGCGGCCGGCGGCGGAGTCGCTGTTCCTGGAGGCCCGGGGCAGCGGCGCCCTGCCGGTGGCCTGGCTGGCGGTGGCCGGCGCGATGGCGGCCCTCGCCCTGCTCTACAGCCGGTGGATGGCCCGGGTGGAGCTGTTCACCCTCTACGCGCTCACGGCGCTGGGGGCCGCGGGGCTCGTCGAGGCGCTGCTGCCGGGGCGGGCGGGCGGCGTTCCCCTCGCCGCCACCGCGCTCTACGTGTGGAAGGACTGCTACATCGTCGTCCTCGTCGAGATCTTCTACGCCATCGCCAACGCGAGCTACGCGATTCGCTCGGCCCGGTGGCTCTACGGGGGCTTCGGCCTGTTCGGGGCGCTGGCCTCGATGGCCGGGGGCGTGGCGGTGGGCCCCCTGGCGGCGCGCCTCGGCACCGCCGGCACCCTGCACGTCGTCGCCGGCCTGCTCGTCGTCTCGGCGCTGGCCGCCCTCCCCGGGGCGCGGCCGGGGGTGCGCCGCCCGCCGGCCGAGCGGCCGAGGCCCGTCCTCGCCGTGCTGCGCGGCAGCCCCTACCTCGCCCTCGTGCTGCTGCTGGTGGGCGTGGTGCAGGTGGTGGTGACGCTGGTCGACTTCCAGTTCAACGCCGCCGTCGAGGCCCACCTCGCCGACACCGATGCCCGCACCGCCCTCATCGGCCAGGTCTACGCGGCGATCTCCACCGGGACCCTCGTGCTCCACGGGCTCACGGGGCCGGTGCTCCGCGCCGTGGGCGTTCCCGCCGTGCTCCTCGGGGTGCCCCTCGTCCTCGGGGCCGGCCTGGCCGCCGGCGCCGCCTGGCCGGGCTTCGCCGCCGCCGCCGCCCTCAAGGTGGCGAGCAAGGTCTTCGACTACACCTGGTTCCGGGCGGCCAAGGAGCTGCTCTACATCCCGCTGAGCTACGACGAGAAGACGGCGGGCAAGTCGGCGGTGGACCTGCTGACCTACCGGGGGGGCAAGGCCGGCGCCTCCTTCCTCATCCTCGGCTTGCAGGCCGCCGGGGCGGTGGCGGCCGTGGGCGCGGCGGCCGGGGCCTTCGTCGCCGTCCAGCTCGGCCTCAGCCTCGCCGTCGCCCGGCGCTTTCGCCGGCTCGTGAGCCGGGAGGCCGAGCGCGCCGGCTGATCCGGCGACTGCTATCCTGGCGGGAGCGGCGAACGCGGCCGCCCCGGGGCGGCAGGAGGGCGACATGCGGCGGTGGACGGCGATGGCGGTGCTGGCGGCGGGGCTCGGCGCCTGCCGGACGGACGGCAAGGGCGGCGAGACGGGAAGCGCGGCGGCGGGCCCCGAGGACGCCGACGGCGACGGCTTCTCGGCGGAGGAGGACTGCGACGATGCCGACGCCTCCGTGCATCCCGGGGCCGACGAGAGCTGCAACGGCGTCGACGACGACTGCGACGGCGAGGTCGACGAGGGGGTGACGGCGACCTGGTACGCCGACGGGGACGGGGACGGCTACGGAGACGCGGCGACCACCGCCGAGGCCTGCGGGCAGCCGGCCGGCTTCGTCGCCGACGCGACGGACTGCGACGACACGACGGCGGCGGCGAACCCGGGGGCCGGGGAGGTGTGCGACGAGATCGACGACGACTGCGACGGCGCCGCTCGGCGCCTCGCAGGCCGTCGTCGCCGCGTCCGGGTCGCCGTAGCCGT
>WGAH01000376.1 GCA_015489145.1 Deltaproteobacteria bacterium | reverse complement strand
TCCTCCTCGTCCGGGCCGCCCGCGCCCGCGATCCCGGGCGGCCCGGACGAGGAGGAGGCCGAGCTCCTCGACCAGCGCACCGTCGTCGTGCCGCGTCCGAGCGCCGACAAGCGCCGCCGCGAACGCTGGAGCCCCGGTCGGAAGGGCGAAGACGAGTAGGCCCCCCGCGCGGCTCAGGGCAGGACGACCGCCTCGTCGGCGCCGAGGGGCACGAGCAGCCAGCGCCAGCCCGGGTCGTCCCAGGCCGGCGGGGCGCTGCCGGCCGCGACCACCTGCCAGCCGACCACGGCGCCGGCCGGCAGTCCCACCGGGTCGCTCTCCCAGGCGCCGCCGCCCGCCGGGCGCAGGGGGAGCACCCGGCCGCCGTCCAGGGCCGGCCCGCCGAGGGCCACCGCCGGCCTCGCCCGCCCCGGGGCCGGCACCCGCAGGCGCACGGGCACGTCCCGCCCCCGGGCGGCGCGCAGGCGCTCGACGAGCCCGGCCCAGGCCCCGGCGCGATCCGGCTGGAGGTGGGCGACCACCGTCGCGCCGGGCACGACGAAGAAGGGCCGCACCCGGCGCGGGCCGTCCGCCGGGTTCGCCACCACCTGGTAGCGGCGGAACGGCCCCTCGGCGGCGTCCACCTCGTGGAAGGAGGCCAGCGCCGCCCCCTCGCGCAGCTCCGGCGGCAGCCTCACCATCGCCTGCGCCGCGCCGCGGTTCACGATGAGCACGCTCGCCTCGTCCGGCAGCACCCGGGCGAGGCCCAGGGTTCCGCCGTCCTGGAGGTCGAAGACCCAGGTCTCGCCGTCCACCAGGCTCGGCCACTGCCGCCGGGCGTCGGAGAACTCGCGAATCGTGGCCGCGAAGGGGCGGGGCCCCGACCAGTCCATGTCGCCGGGGCCCTCGGCGCCTCCCGTCCGGGCGTCCCACTCGGTGCCCCAGGTCAGCACCGGCCGCCCCCGGGAGGCGAGGAGCACCGCGAGCGCCTGCTGGTGCTCCACCGGCCCGCCGCCGGCGGCGGCGCAGCGCTCCCCGAAGCGCGGGCCGTCGGGGGCGTCCAGCCGCGTGATCAGCCCGGTGCGCGCCCCGGGGTCCGCCCGGTCCGCCGACAGCACCGCCCCGAGGAGGCCCACCTCGGCGCCGGCGCAGAAGACGGCGTGCAGCGCCGCCTCCAGCGGGTGGTCCACCACCGCGTCGAGCCCGGTCGCCGACCGCAACCGCGCCAGCTCCGCCGGCGAGCCGCCTCCCGGGTCGCCGTACAGCCGCGCCTCGCCGCGATCCGCAGGCCACAGCCGGCGCAGGTCGGCGGCGAGGTGGGCCAGCGTCGCCGGGGGCGCCGCGTCGGCATCGTGAAGGTAGAGCGCCTCGGGGTCGAGCACCGACACCCAGCGCAGGAGCTGCTCCACGACGTAGGTGTAGGGCTCGGCCCGGTGGAGGTCGAGGCGCGCGAGGCCCGCCCCGCCGGCATCCCCGGGCAGGAACCAGTCCGGGTGCTCGGCGACGAGCGGCGAGTCGGCGGCGAGGCGGTCGAAGACCACGTCGAGGACGAAGCGCATGCGGCGCCGGCGAACGGCGGTGCCGAGGGCGACGGCGAGGTCGAGGTCGCCGAAGCGGGGCTCGATGCGGCCGAGGTCGCTCGGGGCGAGCCCCTCGAAGGCGCCGCGCCCCGCCGGCGCCACCTCGCCGGCCTCGAAGATCGGGCTCAGCCACACGCGGCCGACGCCCAGCTCGGCGAGGTCGTCGAGGTGGTCGAGGACGCCGCGAAGATCGCCGCCGTGCCAGGCGAAGGCGTCCTGCCGGTCGAAGGACTCGTTGTTCCAGGGGTCGCCGTCGGCGAAGCGGTCGACGAGCAGGTAGTAGCCCACGTCCGCGTCGCGCACCTCCGCCTCGTCGGCGGCGAAGGCGGGAACCCGGGGACCGAGGTCGCGCGAGGCGCAGCCCGCCGCCGCGAGGAGCCCGGCGAGGCCGGCGGCGGCCCCGGTCCGCCTTCGCGCCTTCCCGGGCGGGAAAGCTCGGGTTCGCCGGCTCGCTGCGGGGGCTGGTCGCGGGAAGGGCATCGGGCGCCGGCAGAGGATAGCCCGAGCCCTCCACCC
>WGAH01000375.1 GCA_015489145.1 Deltaproteobacteria bacterium | reverse complement strand
GTCGAGGCCGTCGCCCGGCGGGCCCCGTCCAACGAGCCGGTGGCCCTGCTCCTGAGCGGCGGCCTCGACAGCTCGGCCATCCTCCACCACGCCCGCCAGCTCCCCGGCCCGGCGCCCCTCACCTTCACGGTGGCCCTCGACGACGACCCGGCCGACGAGTCCGCCCTGGCTTCCCGGGTGGCGGGCGTCTTCAAGGTCGAGCACGAGCTGGTGCGCGTCAGCCACGCCCGGCTCGTCGACGCGGTGCGGGCGCTCACCGAGGCGATGGGCCAGCCGCTGCCCTCGGCGGCGGCGGCGGTGCAGTACCTGCTCTACCGCCACATCGGCGAGCGGGCGCGGGTGGTGCTGTCCGGCGACGGCGGCGACGAGGTGCTCGGCGGGCGGGGCATGGAGCGCATCGCCCAGCGCATCCGGGCGGTGCGGGTCCTCGACCGCCTCCCCGGCCCGGTCCGCGAGCTGACCCGGGCCCTCGCCCGCCGGGCCGGCCGCCGCAACCTCGCCGCCTCGGCCGCCCACTTCGGCCGCGACCGGGGCATCGGCGGCAGCCGGGTCTTCCACTCGGCCGAGCGCGTCGCCATCCTGCGCGACCCGGCGATGGTCCGCCCCGGAATTCGGCGCACCGTGCTGGAGCCGCTCTACCAGGAGGTCGACAGCGACGCGATCAACGCCATCCTCTACGTCTGGCAGCGCGGCTGGCTGCCCGAGGACAGCCTCGCCCGCAGCGACCGGGCGGCGGCCCGGGCCGGCGTCGAGGTGCGCTACCCCCTGCTGGACCGGGAGCTGGTGCGCTTCACCAGCGGGCTGCCCGGAGACGCCAAGGTCGTCTCCCGCGGCCCCCGGGTCATCACCAAGTGGCCGCTGCGGGAGGCGATGATCGACCGCCTGCCGCGCCCCCTCCTCGAGCGCCCCAAGCGCAGCATGCCCAACCCCCTCGACCACTGGCTGCGAAACCCGGGCCGCGAGTTCCTGCGCGCCGGGGTCGACGCCCTGTGCGGGGACGAGACCGGCCTGTTCACCCCGGCCGAGGTGCGCCGCCTCGCCGAGGAGCACCTCGCCGGCCGCGCCAACCACGGCCTCCAGCTCTGGACCCTGATCCTGTTCCAGATCTGGAAGGACGCCCTCTGCGACTGAGCGGCCGCGCGACCGGGAGCCGCGCCGACCGCAGGAGATCGCCGACCGACCGCCGGCATCGCCGAGGGCGTGATCAGCTTTCGAGGCGGGCCCAGGCGCCGGGGGCGGCGGCGAGGCGGCCGCGGGTCCGGTCGCCGGCGGCGGCGTCGCCCAGGTCCGCGAAGACCGCGAGCAACACGGCGAGCACCGCCGGGTCCTCGGCGACGTCGGCGAGGCGGAGGCCGATGCGCTCGGCCCGGCGGCGGTCGCCGAGGCGCGCCGAGACGCGGGCCGCCGCCGCGAGGAGCAGGTGGCGGGTCGGCACCGACACCGGCGGCCCGTCGAGGAGCGACCAGAGCCGGTCGGCGGCGCGGGCGGCGCCGGTCTCGGGCTCGTGGGCGAGGTCGGCCAGGGCGCGCAGGGCGTGGGTGCGGAGGCGGGTCTCGCGGTCCCCGGTGCCGTGGGCCAGGGCGGTGGCGCTGGCGAGGACCGGCCGCGGGTCGGGCGCGGGCGCGTCGGGCCCGGAGGGGGGCACGCCGAAGAACAGCGCCGCTTCGCCGAGGATGCGGAGGGCCCGGCCCTCGTCGCGGGCGTCCTCGGCCCCCCGGGCGTGGCGGGCCGCGATCAGCGCGGCGGCCCGCGCATCCTCGGGCCGGCCCCCCGCCAGCGCCTCGGCCGCCTCGGCGAGGGGGGCGCGGCGGTTCGCCGGGTCCCCGGGCTCGACCTCCAGCTCACCGAGGCGGTCGCGGACGGCCTCGCGGAACAGCCCGGCGCCGAGGAGCCAGCCGCCGGGCCCGGGGCGGGCGGCGGAGCGGCGGGCCAGCTCGGCGAGGGCCTCCGGGGCGGGAACCTGCGCCCGGGCCTCCACCGCCGCCGGATCCAGGGGGCGGCGGGCGGCGGCGAGGGCGCCGAGGACGGCCAGCTCGTCGATGTCCAGGCCGGCGAGGAGGTCGCCCAGCGCGGCGCGGGTGGCCGGCCCGACCGGCGCCTCCGGCAGCGCGAGGCGGCCGTCCCGGGCGTGGTCGTCGAGGAGCGCCAGGAGCAGGGCGGGGACGCCGCCGCTCAGGTGGAGCAGGCGCACGGCGAGGCGGCTCGGCTCGGGGCTTCGGGGGGCCAGGCCGACGAGGGTGCGCCGGACGTCGGCGGGATCGAGGGGATGCAGCGCCACGGCGCGCGTCTCGGGCGGGTCTTCGCCGCGGCCGATGTCGAGGGCCACCCGGGCGCCGGGGACCCGCGCCTCCCGCACGGGCAGGCCCCGGCGGCGGGCGCCCTCCCGGGCGAGGTCGGCGAGGGCGGCGTGGTCCATGCCCCGGGGCCCGCGCAGCTCCAGGCGCACCCGGCGACGGGCGGCGCGATCGAGGGCGGCGGCGATGCGCCGGCGGGCCTCCCGGCGGCCGGCCACGGCGGGCAGGGCCGGCGGGCCGCCCTGCAGGGCCTGTCTCTTATACACATC
>WGAH01000374.1 GCA_015489145.1 Deltaproteobacteria bacterium | reverse complement strand
GTGGGGCGGCGCCGGCCTCCGCCTCGACCTGCCCCTGGGGGTGCAGCTTCGCGTCGACGGCCAGGCCGGCGTCGACGCCGCCTGGCGGGGCGGCGTGGGCCTCGCCATCCCGGTGGGCCCCGGCGCCGACCTCGTGGGCGACCTCGCGCGCCTGGCCTCCCCCGGCGAGGCGCCGCAGCTCGCCGGCGGCGTGGCGCTGGTGCTGCGGACCTCGGCGACGGGGCCCGGCGCGCCCTTCCGCTACGACCGCGACGGAGACGGGGTGCTCAACGCCGAGGACGCCTGCCCGCGCACCTGGGGCGACGGCCCGGACGGCTGCCCCTCGCCGGTGGCGGGCCTGGCGGGCTGCAACTGTCCGCTCCTCGACATGAGCGTCTTCGAGCTGGAGCGGCTCGTCGCCAGCCTCTCGGCGGTGCCCGCCGGCGACATCTACATCATCGAGGTCCGGGTGCGCCCCTCGGGCGACCTCGGCTACGACTGGGAGCAGACCCGCCTGTCGGTGGAGGGCACGCGGGCCGCGCTCCTCGACCTCGGCGTGCCGCCGGGCAACTTCGCGGTGATCGGGCGCCCGCCCCTCGCGCTGGAGGGCGTTCCCCTCATCACCGTGCGCGAGTTTCCGATCTGGAAGGCGCCGGCCTACATCGAGGCCGCCGAGTTCAAGAAGCCCTCGCCGTGAGCCCCGGGCGCTTGCGCCGACGTTCGCTCGGGAGGCCCCCCCGGGGGCGCCCGTGCGGTAGGCTCGACCCGTCCGGGGTGCTCCGCTCGTGAACCAGCCGCCCAGCCCGCGCACGACCTTCCTGGGGTTGTCGATCATCGGCGTCCTCCTGGCGCTGCTGCTTGCCGTGCAGGCGCGCATGAGCGCCCGGGTGGCCGAGGGCTACCTCCCCCAGCTCGACGCCGTGATGGAGATGGAGCTGGCGCTGGCCGACTTCGAGGCGAGCTACGAGGGCTTGGTCCACGGCGACCACCCCCACGACCGGCAGGCGGTGCTCACCCGCCTGGCCCGGGCCGAGAAGCTCGCCCGGGACCTCCTCGCCGGCCACGCGGGGCGGGGACGGCGGTCCTGGGTGGGGCGGGTGATGCCGGTTCGGCCGTCCCTGAGCCCCTCCGCCGGCCAGCAGCTCCGGGCCGCGGTCGCCGAGCTGGCCGAGCTGCGCGGGCTGGTGGACGCCTGCGTCGTCGACGCCGAGCGGTGCGCCGACTCCCGGATGCAGGTCGAGCTGCTCAGCGAGAGCCTCCGGGACCGCGGCGTCCAGCTCGAGGCCATCCTGCGCCGGTCCCTCGAGCACGAGCGGGCCCGCGCCTGGATGGTGCGCGCGAGCGCCTTCCTCGCCGCCTTCCTGCTGGCCGTGGGGGTGGGCGGGGTCTTCGCCCGCTGGGAGCGGGCCTGGCACCGGGCCTTCGACACGATCCGCACCTACACGGATCGCCTCAACGAGGAGATCGACCAGCGCCGCGAGGTCGAGTCGGTGCTGCGCGAGAGCGAGGCGCGCTTCCGCGTCATGGCGGACGACGCGCCGGTCCTCATGTGGATGACCGACCACGACCTCCAGTTCGTCTTCGTCAACCGCACCTGGCTGGACTTCGTCGGCCGGCCGCTGGACTCGCAGCTCGGGCGGGGCTGGATGATGGCGGTCCACCCCGACGACCGCGAGCGGGTCGAGCAGGCGCTCCGGGCCAGCGGATCCGCGCGCTCCCTGTTCCAGATCGAGCTTCGCATCCAGCGGCACGACGGGGTGTACCGCTGGCTGGTGGCGCGGGGGGTGCCGCGTTTCGAGGGCTCGGGCTCGTTCGTCGGCTTCATCGGTTCCTGCCTCGACATCACGGATCGCCGCCAGGCCGAGGACCGCCTCCGCGACAGCGAGGGGCGCTTCCGCGCGATGACGGAGGCGGCCTACGATCCGGTGCTCCTCGTCGACGACCGCGGGCGGATCACCCACTGGAACGCCGCCGCGACGCAGGTCTTCGGCCATGACGAGACCCAGGTGATCGGGCGCTCCTTCCTCGACCGCCTGGTCCCGCCCGACGCCGCCGACGAGGTGGCGGAGCTGTTCGAGCGGGTGCGCCGGCAGGCGGCCACCGGCAGCGGTGGCGAGGCGGCCGAGGTGCGCCTGCGGCACCGGGACGGCCGGGAGATCCCGGTCGACCTGTCGCTGGCCGGGGTGATGCTCGGCGGCCGCCCCCACGCCGTCCTCATCGCCCGCGACGCCACCGAGCGGCGGCGCCGGGAGCAGGTCGAGTCGCTGCTTCGCCGGGTGTCCGAGGGGCTGATCGAGGGCGAGCGCGTCGAGAAGCTCATGGGCGAGGTCTGCCGCACCCTCCGGGCGTTGTTCGACCTCGACGTGGTCTGGATCGGGCTGCCCTCCGAGGACGGGCCCTGCGCGGTGGTGGCGCGGGCCGACGGCGAGGGGGTCGTGGCGCCGGCCGGCGCCTCCGTCCTCGCGGACGGGGTGATCCGCGCGGCCCTCGACTCCGGCGAGCTCCAGGTCGGTTTCCGCGACCCCGAGGGCGAGGGGCTCGCGGTGCTCGCGGCGCCGCTGGGCACCGAGGGCCTGCTGGTGGCCGAGGTCGCCGACCCCGACGTGCTCGACCGGTCCGTCTCCCGGCACCTCCAGCCGGTGGCGCGTCAGCTCGGCGTGGCCCTGGCCCGCGCCCGCGACCAGCGCGAGCTCCGCCTGCACGGCACGGCGCTGGCGGCGGTGGCGAACGCGGTCTACATCACCGACGAGAACGGGGTGATCCGCTGGGTCAACGAGGCCTTCTGCAAGTTGAGCGAGTACGCCGAGGACGAGGTGCTCGGCCGCACCCCGGGCATCCTCAACTCGGGCCACCACCCGGCGCCCTTCTTCGCGACCCTGTGGGAGACGATTCGCGCCGGGCACACCTGGGTGGGGGAGGTGGTGGAGCGCCGCAAGTCCGGCTCCACCTACACCGTCTCCCAGACCGTCACCCCGCTCCGGGACGAGTTCAGCGGGGAGACCCTCTACATCGCCGTCCAGACCGACATCACGGCCCAGCGCGAGGTCGAGCAGAAGCTGCGCCACCTCGCGCTCCACGACGAGCTGACGGGGCTGGCCAACCGGGTGCTCTTCGCCCGCCACCTCAAGCGGGCGATCAGCGGCCTGGAGCGGTCCGGCGACGGCTTCGCCGTGCTGTTCATGGACCTCGACAACTTCAAGGACATCAACGACACCCTCGGTCACCCGGCCGGCGACCTGCTCCTCAAGGAGGTGGCGGCCCGCCTCGAGAACGCCGTCCGCCCCGCCGACACCGTGGCCCGCTTCGGCGGCGACGAGTTCGCCATCCTCCAGACCGACGTGCACCGCGCCAACGACGTGGCCACCCTGGCCCGCAAGCTGATCCACACCCTCGAGCAGCCGGTCAACCTCGGCGGCCACGTCATCCACACCGCGGCGAGCATCGGGGTGGCGGCCTACACGGTCAGCGCCCCGGCGCGCCCCGAGGACATCCTCTCCCACGCCGACACCGCGCTGTACAAGGCCAAGGCCGACGGGCGCGGCACCTTCCGCTTCCACACCGAGCGCCTGCAGGAGGAGGTCGTCCGCCGGGTGGAGCTGACGGCCGAGCTGCGCCGGGCCCTGGAGCACGACGAGCTCCGGGTCTTCTACCAGCCGCAGGTCGAGCTGGAGACCGGGCGCATCGTCGGCATGGAGGCCCTGGTGCGCTGGCAGCACCCGGAGCGCGGGCTGGTCCTGCCGGGGCGCTTCATCGCGGTGGCGGAGGAGAGCGGCCTCATCGTGCAGCTCGGCGAGAACGTGCTGCGCGAGGTGTGCCGGACGGTGGCGGCCTGGCACGCCTCGGGCATCTGCGACGTGCCCGTCGCCGTCAACCTGTCGGCGGTGCAGTTCCGATCCGCCGATCTCGCCGAGCGCGTCAAGGCCATCCTCGCCGAGACGGGCCTCCCGCCGGGGTTGTTGGAGCTCGAGCTCACGGAGTCGATCCTGATGCGGGGCACCGACCGCATCCAGGGCATCCTCCGCACCCTGCACGCCGAGGGGGTGCGGTTCAGCATCGACGACTTCGGCACCGGCTACTCCTCGCTCCAGTACCTCCGCACCTTCCCGATCCACAAGCTCAAGATCGCCCAGGAGTTCGTCCGCGAGCTGGCCGACGAGGACCCCTCGGGCTCCGATGCCGCCATCGTGGCGGCGGTGGTGGGCCTGTCGCACTCCCTCGGGCTGCGGAGCATCGCCGAGGGGGTCGAGACGCCCGAGCAGGTCCGCTTCCTCAAGCGGGTCGGCTGCCAGGAGGCCCAGGGCTACTACTACTTCCGGCCGATCACCGCCGAGGCGATGGCGCGCGTCCTGGTGGAGAACCGCCGCGGCGACCGGCCGGCGCTGGGGCCGGCGCACTGATCAGCGGGTCGGGCCCACCTCGCGCCGCTCGGCGAGGAGGCGCCGGGCCCGGTCGCGACCGCGGGTGGCCAGGGGGTCGTCGCTGCCGAGGGCCAGGGCCCGCTCGAACAGGGGCAGGGCCTCGGCCGGGCGATCCCGCTCCAGCAGGATGGTGCCCTGGATGACCAGGGGGGCCGGGTCGTCGGGGG
>WGAH01000373.1 GCA_015489145.1 Deltaproteobacteria bacterium | reverse complement strand
GTGCCTGGGCGCCTGGACCCTCGCCGACCCCGACGGACCCGTCACCGGCGGTCCCACCCTGGCCTGGCGGCACCCCTGCGGCTGCCTCGCCGCCCGCGCCTCGGCGACCTGGAGCCGCGACCGCGCCGGTCCCGACGTGGCCTTCGCCCTCGACCTCCGCTGAGGGCCGCGCCGCGCCGACCTCGCGGAGGGGGGCGTCCGAGGCTTTCCGGGAGATCGCGGCCCCCTCGAGCGACCCGCCCGCCGTCCAGGTAGGGTGCCCCATGCCCTTCCTGCTCCTCCTCGCCGCTTCCGCCGCCGCCCAGGACTTCACCGAGATGGTCGAGATGCGCGACGGCGTGCGCCTGGCGACCGACGTCTACCTGCCGGAGGGCGACGGCCCCTGGCCGACGGTCCTGTACCGCACGCCCTACGGCCGCGAGCGACACGCCGGCGAGGAGGAGGGGTACAACCCCTACGGCGTGGCTTGGGTCGTCCAGGACCAGCGCGGCCGCTTCGACTCCGAGGGCGAGGACAGGGTCTTCGGCGCCGACGGCGACGGGGAGCTCAGCGACGGCTACGACACCGCCGCCTGGATCGTCGAGCAGCCGTGGAGCAACGGCATCATCGCCACCACCGGCAACTCGGCGGACGGCATCGTGCAGTACATGCAGACGCCCGCCGGACCGCCGGGGCTGGTCTTCGTCAACCCCGAGTACGCCACCCCGAACTTCTACCAGGACGCGCTCTTTCCCGGCGGCGTGTTCCGGGAGAACCTGGCGCGGACCTGGCTGGAGGGCAACGACAGCCTGCACTTCCTCGACGTCATCGCCGAGCACCCCTACCTCGACGATTCCTGGGCCTCCTACCAGACCCGGGACAAGTACCGGCAGGTGACCGCCGCGGGCCTGCACGTCGGCGGCTGGTTCGACATCTTCTCGCAAGGCAACCTCGACGCCTTCGCGGGCTACCAGCACGAGGGCGGGGAGGGGGCGCGCGGGCGGCAGAAGCTCATCGTGGGGCCCTGGACCCACGACAGCATCGGCGTCGGGGACTCCGGTGTCGCGACGCGACAGCAGGGCGAGCTGCGCTTTCCGGCGAACTCCACCGACGCGCCCTACCCCTACGAGGACGTGCGCGACGCCCTGCTGATCCACTACCTCCAGCTCGACATCCCCGCCGACGATCCCGACGACATCCCCGCGGTGCAGTACTACGTGATGGGCGACGTGGACGATCCCTCGGCGCCGGGCAACGAGTGGCGCATCGCTGACGACTGGCCCCCCGAGGCCGCGCCGGTGCGCCTGCACCTCCAGCCCGGCGGAGGCCTCGCCGAGGACTGCCCGCCCGCCGACGGCGGGTCGAGCAGCTACACCTACGACCCGGCCGACCCCTCGCCGAGCATTTGCGGCAACAACATGAACATGGACGACGGGCCCTGCGACCAGTCCCCGGTCGAGGCCCGCGACGACATCGTCGTCTTCACCACCCCGGTCCTCGACGAGCCGGTCGAGATCACCGGCCACGTCCGCGCCCACCTGTTCGTCGACATCGACCAGCCCGACACCGACCTCATGGTGCGCCTCACCGACGTCTACCCGGACGGCCGGTCGATGCTCGTCCTCGACGGAGCCGCCCGCATCGCCTTTCGCGACGACATGACGGGCCTCGAGCCCTACGCCGGCGAGACGCTCGAGAAGGTGGTCGACCTGTGGAGCACGAGCATCATCGTGAACGCCGGTCACCGGCTGCGGGTGAGCGTCACCTCCTCGAACTACCCGCGCTTCGCCGCCACCCGGAACACCCTCGCCGACTGGCCCGCCAACACCGAGGGCGAGGGCGAGCCGGTGCGCGTCACGGTCCACCACGACGCGGCGCACGCGAGCTACGTCGAGCTTCCCGACCCGGGCCGCGAGGACTTCACCACCTGTGAGGCGGGCGAGGCCGGCGACGCCCTCGCCGGCGGAGGCGGTTGCGGCTGCGCCTCGGCGCCGGCGCCGGCGGGGCTCCTCGCGATTCCCCTCGGCCTTCTCGGCGCCCTCGGCGCGCGTCGGCGGCGCTGAGGCGCGCCTACCGGGCCGGCGCCTCGCCCAGCTCCCGCACCGCCCGGCGGAAGCGGCGGTCGTCGGCGAGGCGCTTCGCCACCGCCTCGGTGACGTCCTCGCCGGGGCAACCGCCGAGGCGCGGCGGGTTCGGGCAGACCGCCACCGCCGCGGGCCCGCCGTCCCGGGCGAGGCGCTCCAGGGCCGGCGCGAGGGCGTCGAGCAGCGCGGCGCCGTCGGCGGCGAGCCCCGCCTCCCAGTCCGCGCGCAGGGCCCGGGCCCGGTCGAGGGCCTCGGCGTCGCCGGCGGCGATGGGCGCCTCCAGGGGCGCGAGGGCGTCTTCCAGGGCCTTGCGGCGGGCCTCGACGCGCGGCTCGGCGAACCGGTGGGCGAGGGTGGCGAGCCGCACCGTCCGCTCGGTGCCGGTGATCGGCACGGCCGGCCAGCTCCGGGGCTCGACCGCCACCACCGGCCAGGGGCGGGCGAGGATGGCGTCGAGCTTCTCGCCGAGGACCGGGTCGCCGTCGAGGGCGGCGGCGAGGGCCGGCGAGAGGTCCTCGCCGGGGCAGCTCGGCCGGTCGACGAGGGCCTGGACGCCCGAGGCCTTGCACTCCACCACCTCGCGGTCGGCGGGAAGCGCCCGCCGCACGGCCTCCTCGAAGGCGGTGATCGTGTCGTCCTGGAGGGCGGCGAGGTGCGCTTCCAGGCGCCGGTGGGCCACCGCCGCCTCGCGCCGGGTCGCCATCGCCCAGTCGGCCAGGCCCTCGGGGGCGCGGTCGCCGAGCAGCGCCACCGCCAGTTCCAGGTCGGCGAGGTCGCCGGAGAGGCGCTGGAGGTCGGCGCTCGCCGTCTCGTAGGCGGGCTGCAGGCGGTCGGCGGCGGCGCCGACCTCCAGCGC
>WGAH01000372.1 GCA_015489145.1 Deltaproteobacteria bacterium | reverse complement strand
CCCCCCCTCGCCGACGGCGCCACGATCACCCGCGTGCGCGGCCAGACCGAGATCGACGAGCTGGTCAACATGCTCGGGGCGCTCCTGCGCGGGGTCGACCCCGAGGAGGTCAACCGGGGGCTGGCCGCCCTCAACCGCGCCCTCGAGGAGGACCCCGAGCGGCTGGGGCACATGCTCGACGACCTGTCCGTGATCCTCGACCACGCGGCGGAGGCCAGCGCCGAGCTGCCCGCCCTGGCGCGGCAATCCCGCGAGGCCGCCTCCCGCGTGGCCCGCCTCGCCGACCGCGCCGGCCCCACCCTCGACCACGCCGATGCCGTGCTCGACCGCCTCGACGCCGCCACCGCCGACCTGCCCGAGACGGCCGGGGAGGTCCGGCAGCTCGTCGGCGAGACCCGCGACACCGTCGAGGAGCTGCGCGGCACCCTCGGCGACGCCCGGCGGGTCGTCCGCCGCATCGACGCCCACGGCGCCGAGATCGACGCGATCCTCGACAACCTCTCCGAGATCGACAAGGAGGAGCTGCGGCGCCTCCTCCGCGAGGAGGGCATCCTCGTGCGGCTGCGGCCGAGCCGGGACGGCGGCTGAAGCGCCGCGCGCGTCACTCCTCGGCGGCGTCCTCCGGCTCGGGGTCGGCCGGCGCGTCGGCGGGCGCCTTCGCCTCGCGCGGAGCCTCGGCGAGGGGGCGCAGGTGGAAGGAGGCGTGGACCTCCAGCGAGTAGTTCGTCAGCAGGTTGCGGAGGTCCTCGTGCAGGCGCAGGGCCTCGAGGTAGGCGCGCACCTCGCGGGCGACCATGCGGACGATCTCGGTCTTCGCCTTGTCGCCGGTCTCGAGCACGGCGCCGAGCAGCTCCCGGGCGTCGACCAGCGGCCCGTCGCCGCGGCGCTCCTCGCCGTCCTCGTCGCGGAAGATGCGCCGGAGGGTGCCGCGAAGGCGCGGCCCGTCGCGCCGGCGGCCGCGCGGGGCGTCCGCGGGCTGGCTCTCGTCGCGGCTGTCGGCGGCCATCAGCGCACCTCCCACCAGGCGGGGGCCGGGACGGCCTCGCGGGGCTCCGTCCCGACCGAGACGAAGGAGACGAGCCGGGCGGCGTCGGTCAGCACCAGGAGCTGCCGGCCGTCCAGCGCCGGCTGGGCGGTGATGCCCGAGAGGTGGTGCAGCGGCTCGTAGCGCCAGGCCAGCTCGCCGTCGTCGACGAGGAAGAGCCCGTCGCCCGAGGCGCCCACCAGGGCGCCCCGCCCGAGCGGAAGCGGGGTGGTCAGCGAGGCGCCGGTCCCGGAATCCCAGCTCCAGGCCAGCTCGCCGGAAGCCGCGTCGAGGACCCGCAGCACCCCGTCGACCCCGCCGGCCAGGAGGCGCCGCCGACCGTCGACCTCGACCACCGCCGGCGGCCGGGCGGCCCCGGCCTCGACCCGCCAGCGGGGCTCGCGGGTCTCGCCGTCGAGGAGCAGGGTCGGCCCGCCGTAGCCGGAGACGACGATGTCGCCGTCCACCACCACGGGCTCCGCCACGATGTCGGGCCAGGGCCCCTCGCCGACCCGCTTCTGCCAGCGCACGTCGCCGGTCTCGAGGTCGAGGGCGAGCAGGGTGCCGTCGGAGGCCCCGCCGAGCACGGTGTCGCCGAAGCGCACCGGCGCCGGGGTGCCGTAGAGCTCCAGCTCGGAAGCGCGGGTCGGATCGAGCTTCTGGGCGTGCCTCCACACGAGCTCGCCGGTGTTCCGGTCCAGGGCGGTGAACACGTCCTCCACGTCGCCGACGACGACGAGCGCCTCGGTGACCAGGGGCGAGGAGGTGATCGGCGCCCCGCCCTCGTGGACCCAGCGCCGGCGGCCGCTGGCGAGGTCGTAGCAGGAGGTGCGCCCGGCGGCGTCGGTGAAGAAGAGCGCGCCGCCGTCGGCCACCGGGGTGGCCTGCACCGGCCCGCCGGCCGGCAGCCGCGCCAGCAGCGTGCCGTCCCGGCGGTCGAGCACGAGCAGGGCATCCTCGGTGGCGTGGCCCACGTAGACCCGGTCGCCGACGACCAGGGGACCGCCCGTCTCGGCGTGGGTGGCCGAGGCCGGCGGCGGCCCGGGAAGGCGCACCGTCCAGGCCGCCCGGGGCAGCCCGTCGAAGGCGCCGGCGAGGGCCGGCGGGGGCAGGTCCGGGCGCGGCGCCCAGCCGAGCATCCAGAACCAGCCCGGCAGGCTCATCCCGCCTGCCCCGCGGGAGCCTCGTCGCCCGCCGGCGCTCCGGCGCCCTCGGCCGGGGGGCTCGCCGCCGGGGACCCGGCGCTGGCGGCGCGCAGGGCCGAGGCGACCCGCCCGCCGAGGTAGGAATCGGGGAAGCGCTTCGCGAAGTCCTCGAAGGTGGCCCGCGCCGCGTCGGTGCGGCCGGCGTCGAGCTGCATGGTGCCGATCTCGAACAGCGACTGCTGGGCGTAGATGTCGTCGCCGGCGGCGTAGTCCTGGAGCATGGCCACGGCGCCGTCCAGGTCGCCCCGGGCGGCCCGGGCCCGGGCGGCGCGCACCGTGGCCGACCAGCCCAGCACGCCCTTGCCGCCCGACTTCCAGGCGTTCTCGAAGCAGGTCGCGGCGCGGTCGGACTCGCCGGCGATGTCCCACAGCTCGCCGGCCCGGATCCAGGCGAAGGTGCGCCCGGCCCCGGTGCCGTCCTCGGCGATGACCTCGAGCTGCTGGGCCGCATCGCGCACCTTGTCGAGCACCCCGGGCTGGCTCGGGTCGATGAGCGGCGTGGTCAGGCCGTCGCCGGTCTTGGGGATGCCCTTCTCGACCCGGGCGATGGCCGCCTGGATCTCGCGCTGGGTGTCGCGCACGTGGTTCTTCCAGGTGCCCCAGCCCAGGGTGGCCACCAGCACGAGGCCCAGGAACACCAGGCCGTACTTCCAGTAGCCGAGGACGACGTTGGCGAGGGCCATCTGGGCCTTGAACAGCCCGTCTTCCTCCTCCTCGCCCAGCAGGAAGGCCTCGTCGGCCTTGCCCCTCGGATGCTTGCGGCGCTCGTCTGCCACGGCGACCTCCGGTTCGGGACCGGGAAGCCGGCCCTCAGCCCGGGGGACTATCCCCCGCGGCCCGTTCGTGCAGCACCCGCAGCTCGTCGGCCGCCGGCAGGGCCGTCGGGTCGACCCCGGCGAGCACCGCGGCGGCCACCGCCGCCTGCGTGAGCATCCAGGCGGCGGCCCCGGCGCCGAGGGCGCCCGGCGCCGTCGGCCGCAGGCGCACCACGGGACGGCCGGAGCGCAGGGCCTGCTCGACGTGGGCATCGAGGAGCGCCCGCTCGATGCCCCGGGCGTTCCAGCGGTCGCCCGCCCCCGCCGGCGGGGTGGGCAGCACCAGCAGCCAGGCGTCGTCGCCGTCCTCGGCCAGGGCGTTCGTCGCCCCCTCGTCGCCCGCCACCAGCACCGCCGGGGCGCGCGGGGCGTCGAGGCGCAGGCCCTCGCCCTCGCGCCGGCGCACGAGGAGCGCCGACCACAGCCGGGCCGCGTGGCGGGCGAGGGCCCCGGAGAAGCCGCCCGCGGGCGCCAACAGGACGGGCCCCCCGCCGCGGAGGCCGAGGAGATGGGCCACCGCGGCCAGCCGCCACGCCGGGTTGCCGTGAAGCGCGGGGGCCGCGCAGGCCCCGGCCGCCGCCCGAGCGCCGCCCACCAGCTCGGCCACGTCCACGCCGGCGAAGGCCGCCACCGCCAGGGCCCCGTCCCCGAAGGCCCCGAAGCGGCCGTCGGCGCAGCCGGGAGAGGCGATGCGCCGGGCGCCGCGCGGCTTCCAGCCGTCGTCGGGGGTGCCGTCGCCGGCGAAGACCACCGCCCTTTCCGGTCCCTCCGGGTCGGCGACGAGGCGCTCGGCCAGGGCGCGCACCCAGGGCGGGCCGTCGAAGACCACCAGCATCCTTCCGCCGCCGGCGAGCGCCCGGCGCAGGCCCGCCGGGTCGGGGCCCGCGACGAAGCGGACGGGCGGCGCGTCGACGAGGGCCGTCCAGCACCGGAGCATGTCCGCCACGCCCGGCTCGGCCAGCACCACCAGCTCCTCGGCCGAGCGGGCCCAGCGCCGGGCCCGGTCCGCCGCCCGCCGCGGCGCGCGGGCATCGCCGAGATCGCTCACGTGGGGCAGCCATCCGGCCGATGCCGCCTCGATCAGCTCCTCGTGGCCGGCCGCGACCCGGGACGCCAGGCTCCCGAAGCGGGCCCGGTCGACCCCGCGGCCCGCCCCCAGGGCGCTCTCCCACACCCAGCTCGTGTCGAGTTCCAGCCCTCCGGGCACGCCACCCCTCCCCGGCCCCGCCTCGGGGCGCTACTCGAGCATGATCGTGATCGCCGACTTGCCGTCGAAGCGGATGTCCCGGGTGAACTCGCGGGTGGAGTTGTCGTCGCCCACCACGCGGAAGACGTGCCGCCCCTCGTTGAGGGTGGCGGCGGTGGGCAGGGCGCCGATGCGGTTGCCGTCGACGAAGACCGTGTAGTTCCCGCCGTCGGTGGGGCCGAACATGTTGACCTTGCCCGTGACCACCGCGGGCTCGAGGGTCACCGGCAGGGAGACGGGCTCCGCGCCGACCTCGACCCGGCGGGACACCTCGGTGTAGCCGTCGAGCTTCAGCACGACCTGGTGCGGGCCGGCGTCGAGGGGGATCGACTGGGGCGCCGGGCCGACGAGCCGCCCGTCGACGTAGACCGAGGCGCCGGGCGGGGTGCTCTCGACCTCGAGGCGGCCCCGCTCAACCGGGGCGCTCGTTTCCGCGCCCCAGACCGGGGCGGCGGGCTCGGCGGCGGAGGTCGACGCGGCGGGGGTCGCCGCCCGCGCCGGCGTGTGCGCGGCCGCGGTGCCGGACTTCGACCGGCGCGGGGTGTGGCTGGCCGCCCGGCGCGGGGACTTCGAGCCGCGGCTGGAGGCGACCGAGCCGCTCGGCCGGGTCTCGCGGGCGGGCGCGGCCTCCTCGGTCGGCGCGGCCTCTTCGCCCGAAGCCGCCTCCCCGGCCGGCGCGGCCTCCTCGCCCGGTGCCGCCTCCCCGGCCGGCGCGGCCTCCTCGCCCGGTGCCGCCTCCCCGGCCGGCGCGGCCTCCTCGGCCGAAGCCGCCTCCCCGGCCGGCGCGGCCTCCTCGGCCGGCGCGGGCCCGGTCGGCGCGGCTTCGGGCGTCGGCGCCGCGGGCCGCTCGGCCGGCCGGACCGGGGCGCGCTCGGCGCTCCCGTGGTCGGTGAACACGAGCAGCCCCAGCGTGATCGCGGCCACCACGGCGACGATGCCCACGATGGCCACCACCAGCCCCACCCGGCCGCCGCGGCGCGGCGGGGGCTCGTCGGCGAGGTCGTCGGGCTCGTCGCCGATGAGCCCGCCAGCGGCGTCCTCGCCGAGCTGCACCACGAACCCGCCGGCTTCCTCGGCCGGTTCGTCGGCGGGCGGTTCCGCGGCCGGGGCGGGCTCGGGCTCCGGCGCGGCGGGCGGAGCCGCCGGGGCGGCGGCCGCCTCGGGCCCGGCGGCGGGCACCTCGTCGGAGGGGATCGGCTCCTCCAGCGTGATCTCCCGCTCGCCCAGGCCGTCCTCGTCGGCCTCCCCGCCGCCGATGGGCGGGAGCACCGAGGGATCGGCCACCGGCGCCTCGATGGGGGCCGGGCTGTCTCTTATACACATCTGACGCT
>WGAH01000371.1 GCA_015489145.1 Deltaproteobacteria bacterium | reverse complement strand
GACAGCCCCGGCGTCTTGCCGGCTCGCGGATCGAAAGCCTCTCGGCCCTATCGCCCCGCCGCGCGCCGTCCACCCGAGCCGACCGGGCAAGGGGGGGGCGCCGGGCCCTCGCCGGGGGCGGTCCGCCCGGATACCGCGCCGCTCCCCACCCGGGAGGACCCGCGATGCGCTCCCTGATCCCCCTGCTCCTCCTCGCGGCCTGTTCCGGCTCTCCCTCGGACAAGGGCGGCCAAGGCGACGACACCGGCGCGACGGACGGCGGCTCCGGCGACGGTGGCTCCGGCGACGGCGGCTCCGGCGACGGGGGCTCCGGCGACGGGGGCTCCGGCGACGGCGGGGCCACCCTCGATGGCGACGCCTGGAACGGGGTCTACGGCGGGGCCGGCGAGGACTTCGCCTTCACCGCCGAGGTCTTCGCCGCCGCCGACGGCGGCGCGGGCGTGATCGTCGGCGGTTCCACCACCACCGGCACCGACGACGGCTACGCCGACCTGATGCTCCTGCGCCTCGACGCCGACGGGGGCGAGGTGTGGCGCAGGAACTACGGCGAGGCCTGGAGCCAGTACGGCACCGCCGCCTGCGCCGTGCCCGGCGGCGGCTTCGCCGTCGTCGGCAGCGGCTACGCCGAGGCCACCGACAGCGAGGACATCTTCCTCGTCCGCACCGACGCGGACGGCGAGGAGCTGTGGCGGGCCGTCCTCGGCGACGCCTCCGAGGACGAGTCGCAGGGCCTGCTGTGCCTCGACGACGGCTTCCTCGTGGTCGGCCAGTCGATGGACGAGGCCGCCACCGACTACGACGCCCTGGCGATTCGCCTCGACGCCGACGGCAACACCGTCTGGCAGCGGAGCTTCGGCGGCGCCGACCAGGACTGGTTCCGCGCGGCCGAGGCCACCGACGACGGCGGCTTCGCCATCGTCGGCTACACCGCCTCCTCCGGGGCCGGCGAGAACGACGCCTGGCTGGTGCGCGTCGACGCCGACGGGACCGCGCTGTGGGAGCGGACCTACGGCGGGGTGAACTACGACTACGCCTACGACCTCGCGCCCACCGAGGACGGCGGCTGGATCCTGGCCGGCGCCACCTACTCGCTGAAGCTCAGCCTCTACTGCTACGCCTGGGTCGTCCGGACCGACGCCGACGGCGCGCAGACGGACGAGCTCGCCTTCGGGGATGCCGACACCAACGACTACTTCTTCGGGGTGCTCCCCGACGGGGCCGGCGGCGCCTGGTTCACCAGCACCATCGCCAGCCAGGACGGCGGCACCGTGGACGCGGCGCTGGTCCACGTCGACGCCGACGGGCAGCTCGCCGACCGGCTCGACTACGGCGGGGCCCGCTTCGACGCCCTCTACGGCATCGCCCCCGCCGGCGACGGCGGCCTGGTGCTGGCCGGGGCCACCGAGTCCTGGGGCGCCGGCGCCGAGGACGCCTGGGTGACCCGCACCGACGCCGACGGCGTCGCGCCCGCCGAGCCCGCCCGCTGAGGGCTCAGCGCCAGTACCAGAACGGTCGGCCGTGGCCGGGGAGGATGGGGCGCAGGTAGCCCTCCAGGCCGCGCGCGCGCCGCCAGTGGCGCGGGTAGCCGAGGCTGACCTCCTCGAAGCGGGTGCCGCCCCGGGTGATCGTCGTGCGGACGTGCAGGTGGCCGCTGACGGCCACGTCGATGCCGAAGCGCCGCGGCCAGTCGGCGGTGCGGCGGGTGCCGCACCAGGGGGCGTAGCGGGGGATGCCGATGAGGACGAGGTCCTCGCGCAGCGGGTAGTGGCTGAGGACCACGAGGCGCCCGGGCGGGCGGGCCGCGAGGCGGGCCTCGGCGCGCTCGGCGAGGACGGCGCTCCAGGCGGGCACGTCGGGGTGGGGCTCGGCGTGCAGCCAGCGCTCGTCGGCGGAGCGGATGCCCGCCTCGGCGGCCCAGGCGGCCACCCGCTCGCGGGGCACCTCGGGCGGCCGGAAGGAGAGGTCGTAGAGGAGGAACAGCGGCGCCACCACCACCCGCTCGCCGGCGACCTCGAGGACCGGCCAGGGGTCCTCCGGGGTGAGCGCCCCGGCCTCGCGCAGGATGCGGACGACGTGGGCGTAGCGGGCCTCGCCGCGGGGGCCGTCGCCCACCGTCCACAGCTCGTGGTTGCCGGGCACCCACACCACCCCGGCGAAGCGCTCGACGAGGCGGCGCGCGGCCCAGGCGATGCGGTCGTCGTCGTGGGAGAGGTCCCCGGCGACGAGCAGCCAGTCCTCGGGGTGTTCGGGCAGGGCCTCCACCGCGGCCCGGTTCGCCGCGTGGTCGACGTGGAGGTCGGAGATCGCGAGGAGGCGCACCGTCAGGCGTCCCACCGGGGGTCGGGCCGGAGCAGCACCAGCTCGACCCGGTCGAGGTGGGCGGTGGCGCGAAAGGCGGAGCGGTCGAGGTGGGCGGCCAGGGCGCCGGCGACGAGGTGGTGGCGGGGGAGGCCGAAGTCCGGGCAGTGCTCGAAGACCACCGCGGCGCGCCGG
>WGAH01000370.1 GCA_015489145.1 Deltaproteobacteria bacterium | reverse complement strand
GGCGGGCGTGCTGGAAGTGCGCCCGGAGGAGTTCGGGCCGCCCGAGGCCCTGCGGGTGCGCCTCGGGGATGTGCGGGTGGGCGACCGCCGATGCCTCGCGCCGCCCTGCACCCTCGCCCCCGGCGAGGCCCTGAGCTTCGAGATCGTCGCGCTCCCCCTCGAGTGGGCCAGCCAGGTGGACCTGCGCTACCGGGTAGGCGAGGGCGCCTGGCGCCCGGTGGAAGGCGGCCGCATCGCCCTGTACGCGTTGCCCCCCGGCGACGGCCGCATCGCCGTGCAGGCCCGCCTCCTCGGCCCCTGGCGCGACGCCGCCGCCCTCACCTTCCACCGCACGCCGGCCATCCTCGAGCGCACCTCGACCCTGGTCGGCGCCGTCACCCTCGCGGCGGTGGCGGTCTGGGGCATGCTCGTGCTCCGCAACCGTCGGCTCGCCCGCCACGAGCGGGAGCTGGAACGCCAGGTCCGGGAACGGACGGCGGAACTGGCGAGCCGGAACGGCGAGTTGCGACGGCAGGCCGAAGAGCTCGCCGAGCTGCACGCGACCGTCGCGAGCCAGGCGAAGCACCTCGAGGAGATGGACCGGCTCAACAAGAAGATGGTCGCGGACATCGCGCACGAGCTTCGCACGCCCCTCACCCTGGTCGTCGGCTCGTTGGAGCGCCTGTCCGAGCGCGAAGCGGCGCGGGGAGCGCTTCGCCAGGTGGGCCGCCTGCTGGAACTCGTGGACGAGCTGTCCGCCCTCGCGGACGCCGATGGCGGAACCCTCCAGCTCCGGGCGCGACGGGTCGTGCTCCGGGAGCTCCTCGCCGACACCGTGGAGCGCTTCCGCGACGCGTTTCACCGCCAGGGTCGGGAGCTGGCGGTCAGCTGTCCCGAAACGATCGCGCTGGAGGCCGACCCCCACCTCCTCGACCGCGCGATCGGCAACCTCGTGGTGAACGGCCTGCGCCACGGCACGGGCACGGTGGAGGTTCGCGCGACGGCGGCGAACGACGGCGTGCTCGTCGAGGTGCGCGACGAGGGGCCCGGGATCCCACCGGAACACCGGGAACGCATCTTCGAGCGCTTCGTGCAGGTGGAGGGAGGGGACACCCGGCCCCACGAGGGTTCCGGCATCGGCCTCGCCCTGGTGCGCGAGATCGTCACCTTGCACGGCGGCCGGGTGCGAGCCGACGACGCCCACGGCGGCGGCGCCTGTTTCCGGGTGTGGCTGCCCCGGTCCGCGCCGGCGGTCCTCCCGCCCGAACCGCCGACCGATGCGCCCGAGCCCCACCGCCGCGGGCGCTTCGAGATCCTGGTCGTCGAGGACCACCCCGACATCCGGGCCCATCTCGCCGAGATCCTGGGCGAGGCACACCGCGTGAGGTGCGCCCGCGACGGGGCGGAAGGCCTGCGCCTCGTCCGGGAGGGGCGCCCCGACGTCATCGTCTGCGACGTGCGCATGCCCGAGATGGACGGTCTCACCCTGGTGCGGAAGCTCCGGGCGAGCCCCGACACCGCCACCATCCGCGTGCTCCTCGTCTCGGCCAAGACCCGCCCGGAAGACAGGGTGGAGGGCCTGTCGGTGGCGGACGACTACCTCTGCAAGCCCTTCAGCGCCGCCGAGCTCCGCGCCCGCGTGGCCCGCCTCCTCCCTCCCGAGGCGCGCGTGGACCGCCCCGCGCACGAAGAGGCCTTCCTGGAACGGCTGGACGCGCTGTGCCGGGACAACCTCTGCCGACCCGACTTCGGCGCCGCCGAGCTGGCCCGGGCGCTGGGAATGAGCCTTCGCAGCCTGCAGGACCGCCTGCGGCGGCTGGGCCGGCCATCCCCGGCTCGCTTGCTGCTGGAGGCACGGCTGGAGGAGGCCCGCCGGCTGCTGCGCGAGGGGCAGTGCACGGCCGTGTCGGAAGTGGCGAGCCGGGTCGGCCTGTCCCGGTCCTACTTCAGCCGCGCCTACCGCTCCTGGGCCGGCCGCGCGCCGAGCGAGGACCTGTTCCAGCGCCCCCCCCAAGGCCGGTGACGGGATGATGACACCGGCCACCGGGGCGGGAATGCCGCGGTTATGCTGGAGCTGTCCGTCCCGGGCGGCGCCGCGAGCCGGCGCCCGCGACCCCTGGTGAACCATGCCGTCCCAATCCCAGCTCACGCCCCAGCAGAGCACGCCTTCCCACGGCGGCTCCACCGACAACCGGACCTCGACGCGGGTCCCGAGCAACGAGGAACTCCTCCTCCGCCTCGACCGCCGCCTCATGGCCCAGGCCCGCACCCGCGCCGTCCAGGAGGGCGTGAGCTACGCCCAGGCGGTGATCGAGATCCTCGGCATCGACATGGAGCAGCTCAACGCCATGCTCGCCGAGGACGCCGAGCCGGCCCCCACCCCGCAGCTCATCGAGCTGCCCACCGCCGGCACCGAGAGCAACGCCACCGAGGGCAACACGAGCGAGGGCAACGCCACCGGGGGCAACGCCTCCTCGACCGAGGCGAGCGCCACCGACCTGCAGGCCTCCACCGAGCGCGCCGTGAAGGACGGGCTCGGCATCCCGCGCACCGCGACCGAGGTCGCCGAGGTCACGCTCCAGCCCGGCACCTGGTACACCGTCACCGAGGCCGACCTCGCGCAGGGCGAGGAAGAGGCCTGGACGACGATCGCGCGCAACTTCGGCCTGCACGACAGCGTGCTGATGGCCTTCAACCAGCACGTCGAGACCGTGCAGGAGGACGGCAAGCTCGCCCGGGTGGCCAAGGTGGCCGCGCTGGCGGCGGGGGTGCGGCTCTACATCCCCAGCGCCGACGAGCAGGCCTTCGCCGAGGCCCGCAAGAAGGCCGGGAACTACGAGGGCGCCGTGCAGCTCTACGGCAAGCTCGCCAAGGGCAGCAACATCCGCATCCTGCGCGCCGCCCGCATGCGCGCGACCGGCCGGCGGGGCGTGGGCTACGGCACCAAGGGTGTGGACGGCCGCAACGGCAACGCCGGCGTCTTCCTGAGCCCCAACAAGGCGCTGGCCGGCGCCCGCGAGTCCCGCTCCGAGATCATCGACGGGCAGCGCGAGTACCGGATCAACTGGAACGCCACCGCCGACGGCTTCTGGAAGTGCTCGGTCTTCCTCGAGGACACGGTGTTCCAGGCCGGCTACGACGCCGCCGAGACGAGCAACGGCCACTACCAGCTCGCCGGGCGCCTCCACGAGTCCCGCAACTTCGAGGAGATCAGCGTCAAGGAGGCCGGGCCCGGCTCGCTCTGGCAGCGCTTCGGCGGACGCGGCAGCGACGAGTCGCACAACGCGATCCTCACGAGCTACGTCACCATCGAGCCCGCCTACGGCGACTACGAGCGGTGGACCTTCCACATCCTCGGCGCCGAGACGGATCGGGCCGCCGACAGCGAGCGCACCTACACCGTCAAGAAGGGCACGAACGAGACGACGGGCGGCGAGATCATCCGCTTCTTCAAGCCGCGCGGCACCTGAGCGCGCCGCCGGTCCCGGGGTCGACGATGCTCCCCTTCTCCTCGGCCGCCCGCCTGCCCGACGCGCCCGCCGGCGTGGCGCAGCTCACCGTGCGGGGCGAGGCCCCCGTCGAGGTGGTCCTGCGCCTGGAGCGGTGCTGGCCGGATCGCGGCGTCCGCATGGACCTCGCCGCCCACCAGGACCCGGTGACCACCGCGCTCACGCCGGCGCTGGAACGGCGCCCGGGTTCCGAGACCTGCCTGTGGGTCGGCCACCGCCTCGCCGCCCACGACGCGCCCGGCGACACGCTGGTGACCTACGCCCTGCTCGCCGAGACCTCCGGCGAGACCGTCCGGGGGGTCTGGTACGAGGACCACATGGAGGTGCCCCGCACCCTCCAGCTCGCCCGGGGGCGGCTCGACGGACGGGCACTGGCGCTGGCGCTCGAGGCCAACGAGCTGGCCGACGCCCGCCGCGTCGAGGGCCTCCTCCGGCGGTAGCCCGCGCCGAACCCTTCGCGCGGCGCCCGGAGCCGCCGGTCGGGGCCGGCGGCCCTCCCCGGTGCGGGGCGGCGGCGAGCGTGCTAGCGTGCCCTCCTTCCAGACCCGGAGTGCCCATGCCCGCCCTGCTGCCCCTGCTCGTCCTCTCCCTCGCCTCCTGCGGCGAAAAGACCGCCCCGGTCGAGGCCGCCGCCGACCCGCTGCCCGACTGGGCCAACGCCGTGATCGGCGACATGGACCGCTCGGCCGACCCCTGCCAGGACTTCTACCGCTACGCCTGCGGCGGCTGGATGGACCGGACGGAGCTGCCCGCCGACAAGCCCTCGTGGACCCGCTCCTTCAGCGTCATCGCCGACCAGAACCGCGAGTTCCTCCACCAGCTCCTCGAGCGCGCCGCCGCCGAGCCCGACGCCAAGGACGCCGACTGGGCGCGCATGGGCCACTTCTACGGCGCCTGCATGGACGTGGACGCCATCGAGAAGGCCGGCCTGACCGACCTCCAGCCGGAGCTCGACCGCATCTCGGCCCTCGCCGACGCCCGCGACCTGTGGCCCCTCGTCGGCGAGCTCGGCATGATCGGCGCCGACGTGCTGTTCACCGGCGAGGTGGAAGGGGACTTCCTCGATCCGCAGCTCACCATCCTGCACCTCGGCCCCGGGGGCCTCGGGCTGCCCGACCGCGACTACTACCTGAAGGACGACCCCGCCAGCAAGCAGCTCCTCGCCGACTACGAGAAGCACGTCGCCGCCATCCTCACCCTCGCCGGCGACGCCCCCGAGGCTGCCGCCGCCTCGGCCAGCGCCATCGTCGCCTTCGAGACGAAGCTGGCCGAGACGCACCCGCCCCGCGAGGAGCTGCGCGACCCGTCCAAGACCTACCACCGCCTCGACCGGGCCGGCCTCGAGGAGCAGGTCCCGAGCGTGGACTGGGGCGCCTGGCTGGCCGCCCAGGGCATTCCCGACGTGACGACGATCAACGTCTACTCCCCCGAGGCCACCAAGGGCATGGCCGAGCTGGTGCGGTCCACCGACCTCGACGTGCTCAAGGCCTACCTGCGCTGGCACCTGCTCAGCGCCTTCGCCCCGCAGCTCGGCCAGGCCTTCTTCGACGAGGACCACGCCTTCTACGGCGTGAAGGTCTACGGCCAGCAGGAGCCCGAGCCCCGCTGGAAGCGCTGCGTGCGCGCCACCAGCCGGGCGATGGGCGAGGTCCTCGGGCGCTACTTCGTCGAGGAGAAGTTCGGCGGCGACAGCAAGGAGCGCGCGCTCGCGATGGTCGAGGACATCGAGCAGGCCTTCGGCGAAGGGCTCGAGCAGCTCGACTGGATGGACGAGGCCACCCGCAAGGTGGCCCTCGAGAAGCGCGACGCCCTCGGCAACAAGATCGGCTACCCCGACAAGTGGCGCGACTACAGCGGGCTCGAGGTCACCGCCGACGACCACGTCGCCAACGTCCTCGCCGCCCGCCGCCACGAGGCGCGCTGGTGGCTCGACCAGGTCGGCAAGCCCCACGATCCGACGATCTGGTACATGACGCCGCAGATGGTGAACGCCTACTACCACCCGCTGTTCAACGAGATGGTGTTCCCCGCCGGCATCCTCCAGCCGCCCTTCTTCGCCGCCTCCCAGCCGGGAACCCTGAACTACGGCGCGATGGGCTCGGTGATGGGCCACGAGCTGTCGCACGGCTTCGACGACTCGGGCCGGCAGTTCGACCCGCACGGGCGCATGGTGCAGTGGTGGAGCGACGAGGCGGTGAAGAACTTCGAGGAGCGCGCCGCCTGCGTCGAGCGCCAGTTCGACGGCTTCGAGGCCCAGCCCGGTCTCCACGTCAACGGCAAGCTGACGCTCGGCGAGGACATCGCCGACCTCGGCGGCGTCCGCACGGCCTACCGGGCCTGGAAGAAGCGCTACCCCGACGAGGCGGGCGTGGCCGGGCTCACGGCCGACCAGCTCTTCTTCGTCGCCTACGCCCAGGCCTGGTGCACCGTGAGCGCCCCCGAGTACGAGAAGATGCTCGTCACCAGCGACCCGCACGCGCCGGCCCGCTTCCGGGTCATCGGCCCGCTGAGCAACCTCGACGAGTTCCACGAGGCCTTCTCCTGCCCGGTGGGCACGCCGATGCACCCGGAGAACACCTGCGAGGTCTGGTAGGCGCCAGGGACTGCAACAGTCCGCCGCGCCGGGGGATCGGCGGGGGTGAGCGAGGGGGAGGGGCGCCCGCGACGAGCGCGGCGCGCCCGCCTCGCCCCTTCCCGGAGGTCCCCATGCGCATCGCGGTCCCCAAGGACGAACACGACCAGGTCTCCGGCCACTTCGGCCGGGCGCTCCGCTTCGACATCTACGAGGCCACCGCCGACCCCGAGCCGGCGGTCCGCCTCGTCGAGCAGCGCGACAACCCCCACCGCCACGAGGCCGGGCACCACCACCACGGCCCCGGCGAGCACCACCACCACGGCGGCCACCACCACGGCGGCCACCACCACGATCACGGCTGGATGGGGCCCGTCCTCGGCGACTGCGACGCCGTCCTCGCCCGCGGTATGGGGGCGCCGGCGGTGGCGCGGCTGCAGAACATGGGCGTGCAGGTCGTGCGGGTGAAGGCGGCGGCCGATCCCCTGGCGGTGATGAAGGAGCTGGCGCGCGCCGAGGCCTGAGCCGCCCTCCCCCCTTCTCGCGGCCCCCGCGCGCCCCGGCGCCGGGGGCCGCGCTGTCTCTTATACACATCTG
>WGAH01000369.1 GCA_015489145.1 Deltaproteobacteria bacterium | reverse complement strand
GCCTGCACCCCGTCCCCGAGGAGGCCCCCATGGCCCTGGGCCGCATTCCCCGTTTCAGCCCGAGCTTCTCCCCCGCCGAGGCCCTGATCGCCGCCCGCTACCTGCTGCGCGACGGTCCCGACGACGAGGTGGTCGGCCGCTTCGAGCGCGCCTTCGCCGACTACGTGGGCGCCCGCCACGCGGTGATGGTCCCCTCGGCCCGCTACGGCTTCTACCTGCTGCTCGAGGCCCTCGGGGTCGGCGAGGGCGACGAGGTGATCATCCCGGCCCTCACCTACTTCGCGATCCCGGCGATGGTGCCCCTCCTCGGCGCCCGCCCCGTCTTCGCCGACGTCGGCCTCCGCACCCACGTCCTCGACCCCGAGGCCTTCGAGGCCGCCATCACCCCGCGCACGAAGGTCGTCGTGCCCACCCACCTCTACGGCACGCCCTGCGCGATGGACCCGATTCGCGAGATCGCCCGCGAGCACGGCATCGCGATCATCGAGGACTGCGCCCAGTCCACCGGCGCGCGCTACAAGGGCGTGCGCGTCGGCCACCTCGGCGACCACGCCTACTACACCTTCGGCCTCACCAAGAACATGACCACCCTGTCGGGGGCGATGATCACCACCGACGACGAGGAGGTCGCCGCCAGGGTGCGCGCCCGCATCGCCGACAGCGGGCGCACCCCGCGCAAGAAGGCCGCCAAGGAGGCGCTGACCGGCGTGGCGATGATGGTCGCCACCCACCCCTGGGTCTACCCCTTCGCCCTGCACCCGGTCATCGCCCTCGGCAACCGGCTCGGCAAGGACCCGATCCACGAGCGCTTCGGCGAGGCCGAGCGCACCTACGACAGCCTGCCCGAGCACTACCGCACCCACGGCCGGTCCCTGGGCGTGCAGGCCGCGGTCGGCCTCAAGCAGCTCGAGCGCCTCGAGTCCCTCAACGGCGCGCGCATCCGCAACGGGCGCGTCCTCGACGAGGGTCTCGCCCACGTCCCGGGGCTGCTCACCCCCGAGTACCCCGAGGGCTCCGAGCCGATCTACATGAGCTTCGTCGTCCACCACGAGCGCCGCGAGGACCTCGCCGCCGCCCTCCGCAAGCGCGGCGTGGACACCACCGTCGGCTACATGAGCAACCTCGCCGACCACGACCTGTTCCGCGACTACGCCCGCGACTGCCCGAACGCCGCCGAGGCCCACGCCCGCACCCTGCACCTGCCCGTCCACCCGAACCTCCGCCGGGCGGACCTCGACCACATGGTGGAATCGGTGCGGGCGGCCTGTCTCGAGGTCGGCTGACCCCGCGTTCCGCCGCCGCCCGACCGGGGTATGGTGGGATTCCGCCCCCCGGAGGCCGCCGTGGACCTCACGCTCCGCAACTACCGCCGCATCGCCGCCGCCGCGCTGACGCGGCGGGTGCCCGTCTACGCCCACTTCGGCATCACCCACCGCTGCAACCTCACCTGCAAGATGTGCGGGATCTGGCGGTACGGCAACGAGAAGGAGGAGCTCAGCCTCGCCGAGATCGAGGAGGTCGCCGAGCGCATGAGCCGCCTCGGGGTCGTGCAGGTCGCCATCGGCGGCGGCGAGCCCTTCGCCGTGACCCACCTCGAGGAGGCCGCCCGCGCCTTCACCCGCCGCGGCCTCAACCTCCGCATCCTCACCAACGGCGTCGACCTCGACCTGCGGCGCGTGGACCGCTGCATCGAGTACGGGGTGCGCGCCTTCTCGATCTCGCTGGACAGCCTCCACCCGGACCGCTTCGACTACATCTGCGAGCGCGAGGGCGCCTGGGAGGCCGCCGTCCGCACGATCACCCACATCGGCCACGCCCTGCACGGCGTGCGCGGCGCCCTGCCCACGATCAACTGCGTGGTGAGCAACCTCAACCTCGAGGAGCTGCCCGACCTCGCCCGCTTCGCCCGGGACGTGGGCTTCGCCATCAGCTTCCTGCCCGTCGAGCTGCTGCCCGACCCCAAGGCCGGCGTCCGCAACTGGGAGGCCCGCTTCATCCGCTACCGGCCCGAGATGGGCCTGAACACCAACCAGTCGGCCGCCGACGTGCGCCGCCGCATCGACCGGGCCTACGACGCGATCCTCCAGATGAAGAAGGACGGCTGGCCGATCCTCAACTCCACGCCGTACCTCGAGGCCAGCCGCACCTACCTCCAGACCGGCCGCTTCCCGGCCGAGGGCTGCGACGCCGGGCGCCTCTACTTCAGCATCGCCCCCAACGGGCAGTTCACGATCTGCCACCGCACCGAGCAGCAGCACCTGCACTTCCTCGACCCGGACTTCGAGCGCTACTTCCACAGCGAAGAATACGAGCGCAAGCGGCTGCTGGAGGCCGGCACCTGCGAGGGCTGCATGCGGGCCTGCTGGATCGACACGAGCGCGATGTTTCGCACGCTCCGCGGCTTCTTCGAGACGACCCGCCTCACGCTGCAGCCGCGGCGCAAGCCGATCGGCGTCGACGAGGCCCTCGCCCGCGCCCGCCACGACGGCGGGCCCCTGCCCGAGGCGCGCGCGGGCTGATCGGGGGGCGCCCGCCGAGAAGCGGACAGGTCCTGACCGCCCGCCTTGACTAAGCCGCCGATCTGACTACCTTCCCGCGCCATGGGCAAGGTGTTCGCCATCTTCCGCCGCGAGCTGGCCAGCTACTTCGACACGCCGCTGGCGGCCATCGTCGTGCCGGCCTTCCTGGGCCTGGTGGGGGCCTTCAGCCTCTACTTCCAGGACATCCTCGACGCCGGCGTCGCCTCGATGCGAACGGTGTTCTTCTGGAGCGCCGTCTTCCTCATGCTGCTGATCCCGGCCCTCACCATGCGCCTCCTCGCCGAGGAGCAGCGCACCGGCTCGGTCGAGCTCCTCGTCACCCTGCCGGTCACCGCCGGCCAGATCGTCCTCGGCAAGTTCCTGGCCGCCCTCGCGCTGGTCGCCCTGGCCCTGGCGCTCACCTTCACCTACCCCCTCACCCTCGCCTGGCTCGGCGACCCGGACCCGGGCCCGATCCTGGGCGGCTACCTCGGCCTGTTCCTGCTCGGCGCCAGCTTCACCGCGATCGGCACCGCCGCCAGCGCGATGACGCGCAACCAGGTCATCGCCTTCCTCGTCGCCCTGGTGCTGTGCCTGCTGCCCTTCGCCACGGGCTACGCGCTGGCGCGGGTCCCGCCCGTGCTGCTGCCCGTCGTGCAGTACCTCTCCTTCGAGTTCCACTTCAACAACCTCGCCCGAGGCGTCGTCGACACCCGCTCCCTGGTCTTCTACGGCGGCGTGGTGGGCCTGTTCCTCCACCTCGCCGTCTTCGCCCTCGAACGCCGCCGCCTCCGCTGACCCCCGGCCCATCGTGGACACCCGCCGAAAGCTCCTCGTCGACACCTGGGTCCAGCTCGTGCTGGTCGCGGTGATCGTCGTGCTCGCGAACACCTGGGCCGCGCGCACCTTCTGGCGCCTCGACCTCACCGAGGACCGCATCTACTCGCTCGACCTGGCGACGAAGGCGCTGATGTACCGCCTCGACAAGCCGCTCATCGCCAAGGTCTACTTCACGCGGGGCCTGCAGGCGCCCTACAACAACCACGAGCAGATCGTCGTCGACAAGCTCCACGACCTGCAGGCCTACAGCCGCGGGCTCATGGAGATCGAGGTCACCGACCCCACCGGCGTCAAGGAGCTCGAGGCCGAGGCCCGGCGCTTCGGGGTCGACCCGATCCAGTACCGCTTCAAGAGCGCCAACGTCACCGAGATGCGAAAGGTCTACATGGGCGTGGCGCTGGTCTACGGCGACCGCCAGCAGGTGCTGCCCGCCATCACCCAGACGGATTCCCTCGAGTACGACCTCGCCCGGGCGATTCGCGCCCTGGTCTCCGACGACGAGCGCCCCACCATCGGCTGGGCCACCGGGGCCGACGAGCCCGACCTGTTCACCGGCAAGGGCCCGCTCGAACGCATCCGAACCGGCCTGCAGGAGGAATTCGACGTGGTGCCGGTCGAACTCGGCGGCGGCGGGCTGGTCCCCGACGAGGTGGACGCCCTGTTCGTCGTCGGGCCCCGGCGTCCGGTGGGCGACCGCGCCCTCTACCAGCTCGACCAGTTCCTCATGCGCGGCGGCGCGCTGGCGGTCTTCGTCACCAACACCGCCCCCGACTTCCGCACCCTGCGCCCGCGCACCGTCTACCACGGCCTCGGCCCGCTCCTCGGCCACTACGGGGTGAAGCTCAACCGCGACGTCGTGGTCGACCGCAAGCGCAACGGCATGATGCGCTTCCCGGTGCGCCAGGGCCGGGCCATCGTGCGGCTGCCGGTCAACTACCCGCTCATCCCCCGCGCCGACCGCCTCGACCCGGACAGCCCCATCGTGAAGGGCCTGGAGTCGATGCTCTTCCCCTTCGCCTCCTCCCTCGAGATCGCCGACCCGCTCCCGCCCGAGGTCCACGCGACGGTGCTGGCGGCCTCGAACGAATCGAGCGGCCGCATTCGCGGCATTCGCACCATCGACCCGAACGCCTACCGCATCGTGGCCCCCGGCGAGGAGCGCGGGAGCTGGCCGCTGCTCGTGGCGCTCACCGGCCAGTTCGACAGCTACTTCGCCGACAAGGACATCCCCCCCGCCGACGACCCGGACGCCCCGCCCGACGACCCGGCCGCCAAGCTCCGCACCAGCGCCCCCACGCGCCTCGTCGTCGCCGGCTCCGCCGACTTCATCGCCAACAACGTCCCCTTCGTGCTCAACCTCGCCGACTGGATGGTGCAGGACGAGTCCCTCATCGGCATTCGCAGCAAGACGGTGCGCCTGGCGCCGCTGGAGCCGCTGGAGCCCGCCCGGGCCCGGCTGGTGAAGCTCGCCAACCTCGGCGGCGGCGCGGTGTTGCTGCTGGTCTTCGTGCTCGTGCGCTGGCTCGTGCGCCGGCGGGGCGAGGGCGTGCGCGAGGAGGAAGCCGCGTGATGTTCACCCGCAAGACGGTGTGGCTGGCCGGGGTGGCGCTGGTGCTGCTGGCGCTCAACCTCGTCGACCGCGGCAACCGGGCGCGCGTCGAGAGCGCCCTGCCGACGCTGCCCGCCGTCGACCGCGAGGCCGTGACCCGCATCGAGGTGAGCAACGCGGTCACCAAGGTCGTGCTCGAGAAGTTCGACGAGACCGCCGGCGACAAGAAGCAGTCCGTCTGGCACATCACCGCCCCCATCGAGGCCGATGCCGACCAGATCGCGATCAAGGAGCTGCTCAAGGTCTTTCGCAAGGAAACGCCGATGGACGCGCGGGTCGACCGCGGCAACCTCGACGACTACGGCCTCGACCCGGGCAACGGCATCGTCTTCGAGGCCTGGGAGGGCGAGGGCGAGCCGGTGCTGTCCTTCACCGTGGGCAAGGACGCCGGCGGCGGGGCCAGCTTCATCCGGTTGAGCGGCGACGACGCGGTCTACCGCGCCCGGGTGGGCGGCCGACACCGCTACGACAAGAAGCCCTCCGAGTGGCGCAACCGCCTGCTGATGGGCTTCGACAAGAACCACGCCAGCGCCATCGAGGTGGTGCAGGGGGGCCGGGTCACCCTGCACGTCGTGCGCGGCGAGCCCCGGGGCACCGACCACGACGGCGAGCCGATCCCCGGCGACTGGGCCTTCGAGCCCGAGCAGCCCTTCCAACCCGACCAGCTCGCGCTGGACGCCCTCGCCAAGGGCCTCGGCACCCTCAAGGCCGGCGAGATCCTCGGCTCGGACTTCGACGGCGGCTTCGACCCGCCCCGCGCCGAGGTGCGGGTCACCCTCGACGACGGCAGCGAGCGGGTCCTGGTGGTCGGCAGCCGCGTGCTGGAGGGCTCCACCTTCGTCCGCGTGCCCGGCAAGGACGACGTGTTCCGGGTCGCCCGGGCGCCCGTCGAGCGCGCGCTCCTGCCCTACGCCGAGTACCGCGACAAGACGATGTTCCTGTTCAGCCGCAAGGATCTCGACACCATCGCCCTGGAACGCGGGCGCGAGACCGTGCTGCTCCAGCAGGACCTGTCCAACGGCTTCTGGACGGTGCTCGAGCCCAAGAACATCGACATCGACCTGAAGAACGTCTTCTTCGCCGTCAACACCCTCGCCGAGCTGCGCGCCCACGAGGTCTCCGAGCTCGACCGCGCCGCCGCCGGCCTGGCGCCGCCGCGGGCCCGCATCGTGCTGCAGTTCCTCGACGGCCACAGCGAGTCCCTCGAGATCGGCAACCCCGTGCGCGACCACGAGGGCCGGCCGGCCTGGGCCACCCGCGTCGCCGGGCGATCCGAGGTCTTCCTGCTCCGCGACGACACGATGAAGCGCATCCTGGCCGGCTTCGGGGTGGCCGAGCCGTAGCGGGGCCGGGCTCCGAGGCGCCCGCCCGGGCCGGGTCACCGGGAGAGGGTCGGCGCGAGGATGCCCGCGAGAGCGCCGTCTTCGCGGCCCGCCGCCGCCGTTCCGCCGGTGGCCTCGAATGTTCGGGGAGGCCTGCCGTCTGAGGCACCGTCGGGCCAAGAGGCCACCACCCGCGCCCGCCCTGGAGGTCCCCATGCCGCGCCCCGTCCTCCCCGCCCTCGCCGTCGCCCTGTTCGCGTCCACCGCCCAGGCCGCCGTGGCCGACGAGGCGAGGCCCGCGACCGGCCTGCTCTCGCCCGCCGTCAGCGCCGACATTCCCGGCCTCGCCGCCACTCCCGCCCTGGCGGACGACGACGACGCCGAGCTCGACGGCCGCGCCTGGAAGCGGGGCGGCGGATCGCGCGGCGGGGCCCGCGCCCACGCCGCCCGCGGGCGCGCCCCCGGCCCCCCGGCCGGCCGACCCGTCGCCGCCCCGGGGACCGTGGGGCCGCGCGCCGCGCCGGCGGCCCCACGGTCCCCGG
>WGAH01000368.1 GCA_015489145.1 Deltaproteobacteria bacterium | reverse complement strand
CCTCGCCGGTGATCGTGGCGACGACGGTGTCGGCCTGGGCCAGGAAGTCCTCGAGCATCGCCCGGGCCCGGGCGATGCTCGAGGACTTCCTGGCCCAGGCCGACACCGTCGTCGCCACGATCACCGGCGAGGCGACCGCCGCCCGCGGCGCGATCACCGCCGACGCCGAGGCGCGCAAGGCGCAGATCCAGGCGACCGTCGCCGCCAAGGCCTCCGAGTGGAGCGCCTCGATCCAGGCGGCCAAGGCGAAGCTGCGCGCGCAGATGGAATCCCAGATCGCGCAGGTGCAGGCGGCGGCGGCCACCGCCCGCACCGAGATCCAGGACGTCCAGGCCACCGAGCCCGGCAAGCTGCAGGAGCTCGCCCTCCAGGAACGCGAGCGCCTCATCACCGAGGCCGGCGAGCTCGCCGAGGCCCACCGCACCCACGGCGAGGAGGCCGCGGCCCGGGCCGAGGAGGCCGGCGAGGCCCAGGCGACCCGCGCCGAGGGCATGGCCGAGCACAAGGTCCGCACCTTCTCGGGCTACAAGGAAGCCGAGACCGCCGAGGCGATGGCCGAGGCAGTGCGCGAGGTCGCCGCCGAGGCGGCGAAGCAGGCGCGCGAGAGCGCCGCGAAGATCGCGGGCGACGCCCGCAAGACCGCCTCGGACGAGGCCGCCGCCGCCGAGAAGCGCGCCGCCGGCATGGCGACGGAACTCCTCAACCAGCTTCCCGACACCACCGGGCCGATCGCCGAGCTGTGCGGCCGCGCGCTCGGCGAGGTCGACGCCCTCGAGCAGTCGGCGATCCAGGGGCTCCGCGACGCGCTGACCGCCGCCGAGGCCCGGTACGACGAAATCGAGGCCGGCGGCGTGGCGCGCTTCCAGCAGGCCGGCGAGGCCGCGGAGAACGCGGTGGACGCCGCCCGCGACGGCGCGATCGAGGCCGTCGACAGCGCCGAGCAGAGCGTCGTGCAGGCCGCGGAGGGGGCCAAGGGATCCGCGCGGGAGGTCGTCGGCGGCATGGAAAGCCCCGACCCCGCCAGCGTGTCCGCGGCCCTCGGCACCCTGAACGCGCAGCTCCAGGGCGCCGGCCAGGCCGGCAGCCAGGCGATCGATCAGGCCCAGGGCGCCATCGCCATCGGCGCCGACGCGGGCACCACCGCCCTCGACGGCGACCTCGCCGGCGCGGTGACGGCGAACGCCAGCGTGCTCGACGCCGCCGCCGCGGAGCTCGGCGGCGGGCTCGGCGAGCGGGCCGCGCAGGCCGTGGCCGCCTTCGGGCAGTACGCCGCCGACACGCGGAGCGGCGCGCAGCAGATCAACCAGAACGCGCTCAACGGCGTGAAGCAGGCGGTGGACGCCGACCTGGCGAAGCTGCGCGAGCAGCTCGACAAGGGGGCCGCCGACCTCGACAGCCACGTCACCGAGGGCATCCAGTCGATCACCGCCAAGGTCTCCGAGAGCGAAGGCACCATGCAGACCGCCGCCGACGACGTGCGGCGTGAGCGCGAGGGCAGCTTCTGGGAGCGCGCCGGCCACTTCCTCAAGGGTGTCGGCAAGGCGCTGCTCACGACGGTCCTGGTGCTCGCCGCCGCCATCGCCATCGGCGCGGCCCTGGTGGCCGCCGGCGTGGTCACCGTCGGCACCCTGCTCGCCATCGCGGCGGCGGTGGCCGTCGTCGCCATGGTCGCCCTGGCCGCCTACAGCGCCTACAAGCGCTGGCAGGACTTCAGCGCCGTGGAAGGGCGCGGCCCCGGCTTCTGGGAGGGCGCCGCCCTCATCGGCCTGGGCATTCTCGACGTGACGGGAATTCCCAACATCATCGAGGGGATCACCGGCAAGCAGATCATGACGGGCATGCAGTACAGCGACGAGCAGCGCGGCGAGCTGTTCACCAACGGCGTGCTGGCCCTGATCTCGACGGTCCTCATGGTGCGCGAGTTCACCGCCGCCAAGGAGGTGGTCGCCGTCTCCGAGCTCGGCGGCGAGGGCAGCCGGACCGCCGAGGCCTCGCGCCTGCTCGGCGCCGACGGCAACCCGATCCACGGCTCCCCCAAGCCCGTCGAGCTCCTCGGACCCGACGGAAACCCCATCCACGGCTCCCCCAAGCCCACGCCGGAACTCCTCGGACCCGACGGAAACCCCATCCACGGCGGCACGACCCCCAAGGAAACCCCGCACGTCCTCGGACCGGACGGCGAGGCCGTCACCACGGTCAGCGACCTCGACAAGATCGCCGCGAAGATCAACCCGGACCTGGTCGAGCCCACCAAGCGGGTCGAGAACGCGATCAACAAGACCCTCGACGCGATGAAGCCGCTCGACAAGCTGGCGAAGGGCTACCACCACCTCGAGCACGGCGCGATCGAGCGCTCCCTCGAGGGGCTGGAAATCGCGATCAAGGCGCTGTCGCGGCAGCGGGAGGCCCTGCTGGCCGCGGCCGAGCGCGTGGGCGACGTGCACGCGGTCGGGCCCATCGTCGGTGAGATCGACAAGGTGCTCCACCGGGCCTGGCACCTCCGGGAGATGACGAAGGAGATTCACGAAGTGCAGGAACGCAGCGAGGAGCTGGGCGGCGAGCACGAGGGCGGCGGCGAGCACGAGGGCGGCGGCGAGCACGAGGGCGGCGGCGAAGGTGAGCCTCGCGGGCACGCCGTCGGCGAGTGATGCGGCGCCCGCTCGGCGTCCTGCGCCTCCTCCTGGCCCTCCTCCTCTTTCGCCCCGTGGGCTTCGCGATCTTCGTCCTCGGCGCCGCGCCGGTGCTGGCGGTCACGGGCCTGCCGGCGTGGTGGGCCAACGCGCGCTGGCCCCACCACCCCGGTCCCGGCGACGCCGTCGCCGTCGCCGCGGTCCTCGCCTTCCTTCCCGGCCTCGCCGCGTGGACCTGGCTGGCGAGGCACCCCGACCGCCTCTGGCCCCTCGGCCGCCTCGCGGCGGCGTGGACGGCGGTATCGGAACGGTTGAGCGGCGCCCTCCTCGCCCTGGAATACCGGCTCATCGGCCGAGAGCCCCCGACCGCGGAGGACGAGCCCGGCGCCCCGCGCTGAAGCCGCCCCCGACCGTCAGCCCTCGGGCTGGTCGCCGCCCTGCGCGGGCAGGTCGGCCAGGCAGCAGGGGCAGGTCGAGGGACGGGCCGCCCAGGTGAGGTCGAGGCCGCAGGTGGGGCAGGGCGGGCGCTCGTTGAGGAAGGGGTACAGGGCCAGGCGTCGCGGCGGCCAGGCGTCCTCGGGGGTGCCGCACCAGGCGCAGCGGGAACCCTCGGCCGGCAGGGGCTCGCCGCAGCGGCCGCACACCACCACCCACACCCCGTCGAGGCGCCCGAGGGGCAGCCGCCGGAAGGACCGGGCGCGCGCCAGCACCGCGGGTTCGGGTCGCCAGCCGACGGCGGTGGGGCGGCGCTCGGCCGCCTTGCGGGCGAACTCGGCGAGACCGGGGATGCCCGCCGGCATCGCCCCCAGCACCCGGCGCAGGGCCCCGGCGTCGAAGCCGCAGCTCCCGAGCCGGAAGGCCAGGGCGAAGACGTGGTCCGGGCGGTCGCCGAAGGCCCGGGCGACCGCCTCGGGATCGCCGGCGCAGGGGCGGCCCTCGGCGAGCCACACCGGCGCGCGCCGCAGCGCTCGCTCCCGGTCCCCCGCCGCCACCGTCTCCCAGGCGATCGCCCCGTACACCGCGTCCTCGGCGACGTAGGCCGACCACAACAGCGACCGGCCCAGGGTCTCGATGCGGGCGAGGGCGCGGACGTGGACCGCCGGCCCCGTCTCGTCCTCCCGGGCGAGCAGCCGCCACCCCCGCAGCACCGCGAGCTGGAGCACGCCCCGCTCCTCGGGCCGGGCCCGCCGAAGCGCCTCGGCCCGCTCCCGCGCGGTCGGGGCCAGGAAGGCCGCCGCCGGCTCGCACCACTCGCACAGGCCGTCCCGCGTCGCCGGCGCGCTCCCGCAGGCCCGGCAGCTCTCGTTCGCCGCGTCCATGCCGCCTCCCGCCGCGAGCATAGCGCGCCGTGCCGGCTCAGCCGGGGTCGAGGGTGAAGCCGAGCAGCTCCACCACCGGCCCCTCGGGGTTGGTGTCCTCGCGCAGGTCGATGAAGCCGTCGATGGAGGAGGCGTTGTCGCCGTCCGGGTCGACGAGGGTCTGCGACACCTCCCAGCGGTGCGGCCCGACCTTGCGGAGGTGGGTGTGCTCGGCCAGGCGCGCGCGGTGGTCGAAGGTCACCCCGCCCCAGCGCTCGAGGTAGGGCGCGAGGGCCTCCTCGATCGCCTCCGGCGTCCAGTCGCCGCGCACGCAGGCGGCGGCCTCCTCCCAGTCGCGGTGGGCCAGGGCGCGCACCAGGGCGTGCAGCTCCGCCCGCACCCGCGCCCGGAAGGCCCGCGGGTCGGCCGAGATGTCCACCGGCCGCGGCGGCGGGGCCGGCGCCCCGGCGGGCGCGGGCACCTCGCCGGCGACCATGCGCTCCCACTCGGTGACGAGGCTGGCGTCCACGCGGCCGAGGAGGGCCCGGAGGTAGCCGATCACGGCGAGGAGATCGTCGGTGCGCTCGTCCGCGGGCACGTTCTGGACGAGCGCCTTGTAGACGTCGGTGAGGTAGCGCAGCAGCAGGCCCTCGTAGCGCTGGATGCCGAGCAGCTCCACGTAGTCCTCGAAGGACCACCAGCCCTCGAACATCTCGCGGGCCACGCTCTTGGGGCGGACGTGCTCGCCCTTCACCCAGGGGTGGTGCTCGGCGTAGGCGTTGAACACGCCGTAGATCCACGCGGCCCGGGGCTTGGGCCAGGTCACCTCCTCGACGGCGGCCATGCGCTCCTCGTAGGGCACCCCCTCGGCCTTGAGCCGGGCGATCAGCTCGCCGCGGGCGCGGTGGGCCTGCTGGACGAGGACGGGACGCGGGTCCTCGAGGATCGCCTCGGTGAGGGTGAGCACGTCGAGCGCCCAGTCCTCGGCCTCGCGGTCCAGCCGGGCGACGGCGTGCAGGAGGAACAGCGACAGGGAGTGGTGCAGGGAGAAGTCGCGCTGGAGCCCGTCGGGGAGGATCATGCGCGCCCCGTCGCCGGAGCGCTGGACCACCCCGGCCCGCTCGAGGTCGCCGAGCAGCTCGTCGACCTGCCGGCGCAGGCGCTCCTTGGAGCGGCCGCTCTCGTGGCTGCGCTCGACGAGCCGGCGCAGGGCCGCGACCCCGCCCGCCGCGTCGCCGGTGGCCTCCCAGGCCCCCTGCATGAGCGTGAGGAGCACGCCGTGGTCGACCCGGAAGCGGCTTTCGAGGGGCTCGGGGCGCCGGGCGACGAGCTGCCGGAAGGTGTCCTCGGTCCAGTGCTTGTAGCCGCGCGCCGGCGGACCCTGCCGGGAGAAGCGCTTGCGGCCCTTCGCGGCGGCCTTGGCGGCGGCGATGCGGTTGGCGATGACGTGCTCGGGGGCCTGGGCCACCACCAGCCCGGACTCGTCGAAGCCCTTGCGGCCCGCCCGCCCGGCGATCTGCTTGAACTCCCGCGCCGTGTAGTGCCGCACCTCGGTGCCGTCGAACTTGCAGAGGCGGGTGAACACCACCGTGCGAATCGGCACGTTGATGCCCACGCCGAGGGTGTCCGTGCCGCAGATGATCCGCAGGAGGCCCTGCTGGGCCAGCTTCTCGACCAGCCTGCGGTAGCGGGGCAGCAGGCCGGCGTGGTGCAGGCCGACGCCGTGGCGCAGGAAGCGGCGCATCGCCCTGCCGAAGGGGCTGTCGAAGCGGAAGTCGCCGATGGCGGCGCTCAGCGCGCGCTTCTGCTCGCGCGAGCACCAGTCGGTGCTCATCAGCGCCCCGGCCGACTCGGCGGCGGCCCGCTGGCTGGTGTGGACGAGGTAGATCGGCGCCCGGTCCTCGCGCACGAGGCGGGCGAGCGTCTCGTGCAGCGGGTCCTCGCTGTAGCGGAACTCCAGGGGCACCGGGCGGTCGGCGCTGTAGACGGTGGCGACCGCCCGGCCGGTGCGCGCCTCGAGGTCGCGGGCGATGGCGCTCGTGTCGCCGAGCGTCGCCGACATGAGCAGGAAGGCGGGGCGCTCCAGCACCAGCAGCGGCACCTGCCAGGCCATGCCCCGGTCGGGGTCGGCGTAGTAGTGGAACTCGTCCATCACCACGGCCCGCACGTCGTCGAGGGCCCCCGGGTCGACCGCCTCGCGCAGGGCCTGCTTCGCCAGGATCTCGGCGGTGCAGCACAGCACCGGGGCGTCGGGGTTCACCCGGGCGTCCCCGGTGAGCATGCCGACGTTCTCGGCCCCGAAGACCTCGCAGAGCTGGAAGAACTTCTCGCTGACCAGCGCCTTGATCGGCGCGGTGTAGACGCTGCGCCAGCCCTCGGCGAAGGCCTTGAAGTGCAGCGCGAGGGCCACCAGCGACTTGCCCGAGCCGGTGGGCGTGTCCAGCACGACGTGGTTGCCGGCGAACAGCTCGAGGAAGGCCTCTTCCTGGTGGGGGTAGGGCTCGATGCCGCCGTCGGCCAGCCAGCCGAGCCAGGCGTCGAGGGCGGCGTCGGGGCCGGAAAACCCCCGCTCGGGAACGCGCTCGTCGAGTCGGATCGTCACGGGGCCTCCGGCGCGAGGGCGGCGTCCTCGGCCGCTCATCGGCCGCCCCCGGGCCAGTGCTAACCTGCGGGGACCAGGGGTTTCGCCATGCGCCGCGCCGTCTCCGTCCTCGCCGTCCTCGCCCTCGCCGCCCAGGCCGCCTGCCGCGGCTGCGCCCGGGCTCCCGCCGGGGAGACCGGCCCGGTGGCCGGCGACGCCGGGGCCTCGGCGGGGGACACCGCCGAGAACGTGCCCGGCGACGGCGCTTCCGACGACGGCGGTTCCGACGCCCCGGCGGTGAGCGCCACCCTGTCGGGCACGGTCACCGTGGCCCTGTACCGCACCGACGCGGACGGGGTGCGCCGGAGCGTGAGCTGGGAGGAGGCCACCGGCGGCGCCTTCCCCTACGGGGCGATCTGGGTGACGGCCTACACGGTCGACGACGCCGACGGGCAGGTCTACCGGGGCAGCGACACGATCGCCCACCCGAGCACCGAGCCCAACGGCTACGCGCTGGAGGCGGGCCTCGACGCGCCCGGCGAGGTCTGGCTGTACGCCGCCCTCGACCAGGGGCGGGACGGCATCGTGCAGCCCACCGACCCCATCGGCATCCATCCCGAGGCCGTGCAGGTCGAGGACGGCGTCGAGCTGGACGGCCTCGACATCACGGTCCTCGTGAGCGCCGACGCCCTCGCCTGGGGCGACACCGGCTGGAGCACGGGCGGCGACGGCGGCGGCTGGGGCACGGGCTCCGGGTGCGACGACGTGACGATCAGCGGGCCGGTGACGATCACCGCCGACTGGACCGGCGGCCCGGGCATCGCCGTGCTCTCCTCGGCCACCGCCTTCGAGCCCTACGACTGGGACTGGTTCACGCCCACGCCCACCGCCGACGGGGCCGAGAGCGCCTACGCCATCGCCACCTGCGCGGGCCTCGGAACGATGAACCTCCTCGCGGTCTACGACTCCAACGGCAACAGCCTCATCGACCCGGCCGACCAGTGGGGCGGCTGGGTGGACGGGGACGGCGCCGATGCCAACCCCGTCGAGGTCGGCTCCGAGGACCTGCCGGACCACGCGATCCGCATCCCCACGGGCGAGGGCGAGGGCGGGCTGGAAGTGCTGCCCTTCGTCGAGCTGAGCGGCACCGTCACGGTCGAGGACGGCACCTTCGACGACCTGCCCAGCGGCACCGGCGTGACCGTGGCCGCCCTGCGCTACCGCCCCGGCGAGGACCTCACCGCCTCCGAGGTGGCCAGCCAGGCCTACGACAGCCGGAGCTGGGACTGGGCCGACCTCGAGGGCACGGCGAGCCGCGACTTCTCCCTGTACGTGCCCGCCAGCACGGTGGTGTACCTGTGGGCCTTCGCCGACACCGACGGCGACGGGGTGGTCAACGAGTCGGGCGAGCCGGTGGCCTCCGGCGGGGAGGACGACGCCGGCACCGTCCACGTCGACACCACCGCCAGCGCGGACCACACCCTGCCCCTCGCCACCGCCCAGGCCCGCTGAGGCGCCCGCCTACCAGGGAAGCTCCGGCTCCCAGTCGTCGGCGGGGGCGACCCGGTAGATCGTGCCGCCGTCGGGCAGGTCCTCGACCCGCTCCAGCACGGCGTCGAGGAAGCCCCGCACGTCGGCGAGGCGGGCGGGCTCGACGAACCAGGGGTGCAGCACGACGTAGGCGTAGCCCATCTCCTGCATCTCGAGGACCGCGGCGAGGATCGGCCAGCGGGACTCCTCGCCCCAGGCGCCGGAGTCGTAGCCCTCGCCGTAGGTGATCCGCTCCAGCCGGGCGAAGAAGGCGTTGCCCTCCAGGGGACCGGGCATGTAGCTCGTCGGCGCGAAGTCGTAGGCGATGGGCCGCCAGTGGAAGGTCTGGTCGTAGAAGTAGCGGCTCACCTCGATCTTCTTGCCCGGGTAGCGCTGGGGCCAGTCGAGGACGGCGCCTTCCTCGGGCAGGTCGCGCAGGGCCAGGCTGGCCTGCGGGACCCAGGCCACCGCCGAGGGCACCGGCACCGGCGCCGGCGAGAGGAAGGCGATCTCGGCGAGGATGGCGAGGGCGAGCGCCGGCCCCGCCCAGGGGGCGAGGCGCCCCAGCGAGCGCGCCCGGAGCCAGGCGGCGAAGCGGTCGGCGCCGGCCCCGGCGAGCACCGCGAGGCCGATGAAGAAGAACACCGAGAAGCGCACGTAGGAGGTGACCATGCGAACCGGCGGGAAGGCGGCGCGGAGGGCCACCCACCACCAGACCGGCTCGGGGCGCCAGGCGTGCTGGGTGAAGAAGGCGAAGGGACCGAGGGAGAGCACGGCGCCCGCCATGCCCGCGACGAACCAGCGCCAGCGCCCGCGCCCGAGGCCGTAGCTGGCCAGCGCCAGGGCCAGCCAGCCGGCGTAGGTGGACTGCACGAGGCGGTCCATGTCGGCGTGGACGGCGAGGTTGCGCGCTCCCGGCAGCAGGTAGCCGGCCACCGAGGCGTAGTCGTGGGCGAGGCTGGCCATCACGTCGGGAGGCAGGAGCTGCTGCTTGCGGACCGCGTAGTCCTGGAGGAGGGCGCCCTGATCCTGGTAGGTCGCCAGCAGGCGGGTGCCGGGGATCGCGAAGGCGACCCCGGCGACGACGACTCCGACCACCACCCACCCGAGCAGGCGCCGGCGCTCGCGGCCGTCCGCGGCGGCCCGCAGCCGGTCCACCAGTGCCGGCACGAGGACCAGCGGGGCGAGCAGGCCGGTGATCAGCGCCCAGTAGAGGCAGGCCACGCCGGTGATGCCGAAGGCGAGGCCCGCCGCCAGAGCCGAGCGCGGGCCGGGGCGGCGGAGCAGCCACAGGGCCGCCACCAGGAACCAGGCGATCCAGCCGGCGGTGTTCGTCTCGACCACGGCGCTGGCGATGCCGTAGGACAGCAGGAAGCTGTTGAAGCCGAAGACCGCGCCCGCCACCGCCGCGCCGGCGCGCCCGAGGCCGGCGGACCGGCCGAGCGCCCAGCCGCCGGTGGCGGCCAGGAGCATGTGCCCGAGCACCACGAGGTTGTAGGCGGGAACCAGCCCCCAGAGGAGCTGCGGCAGCAGGCTGAGCAGGTCGTTGAGGGGAGCGATGCTCGAAAAGCTCCCGCCGCGGGGAAAGGCGATTTCCGGGGCGTCGAGGGGCCAGGCGTGGTCGCGCAGGAGGCGGCGCAGGGTCCAGGCGTGGGCCCACAGGGTGCGCCAGGCCCCGGCGTACTCGTCGCCGACGATGCGCGTGCGGAAGCGGGCGGCCACCGGCCAGGTGAAGGCGAGGATGGCGGCGAGGTAGCCCGCGGCGGCCACCGCCAGGGCCTTCAGCTCGGCGCGAAGGCCCCCGGGTTCAGGCACGCCGCGACCCCGCGTCCGCCGGCTCGGGCACCGCCAGCACGACCGCCACGCCCGACTCCCGGGCCGGCTCGGCCCAGGCCTCGCGAAGCGCCTCGCCCGCCGCCCGGTCGGGGACGGCGGCCACCAGGGCCCCGCGGGGAGCCAGGCGCCCGAGGGCGGCCAGGGTGGCGGCGCCGGTCCGCGCCCAGCTCGCGGCGCCGGAGGGGGCGGCCACGGTGAACAGGCGCGCCCGCGCCGCGGCCACCCGACCCGCCGCCGCCAGGCGGGCGTCGAGGTCGGCGGCCCCCTCCTCCGAGGGGGGCGCGACGAGCGCCACCGCGGCCTCCGGCTCGCCGAGAAGCGCGACGGCGGCGGCCCGCGCGGCGACCTCCCCTCCCGAGACCAGGCGGATCCCGCCGTCCGCGAGGCCCCCGCCCCCCGGCAGGACGACCGACCAGGCCGCCTCCTCCGGCGCGGCCGGGCGCCAGCGGCGCAACGCCGGGTGGTCGGCCTCCACGGCGGCGGCGGCGCGCTCCAGGGCGGCCAGGGCCGGCTCCAGCCGCGTCCGCCCCCACCGGCGGACCGCCCGCCAGGCGAGGAGGACGACCGCGAGCAGCAGGATGAGCGAGCCCCAGGCCGCCGCCATCGCCGCCGTGGGCATGGCGGCGGGCGGCATGACGGTCTCGGCGGGGCTCGCCTCGACGCCGGCCTCCTGGGCGCGGGCGAGGCCGGCGCCGGCGAGGGCGGCGAAGCCGGCGACGACCCGGGCGAGGGCGGGAACGCGAGCGAGAGCGGGGTGGATCGGCACCTTTTCAGCGCTCCTCGGGAGAGAACCACAGCCAGCCGGCCACGGCCTCGCCCTGCACGAGGGCGATGGCCCGGTCGGGGGGGAGGTAGCGGAGGACGGCGGGAAGCCGCCCGAGGGCGTGCGCCTGCACCGCCAGGACCGCGTCGACCACGCCTTCCGCCGCTTCCGCCGCGCCGGGGCGCCCCGGTCCCCCGCCCCCGGCCAGGGCCGCTCGCAGGGCGCGCAGCCGGTCGTCGACGACCACGCGGCGGCCGGCGGCGCGAAGGCGCAGGTCCTCGAGGAGGCGCGTGGCGAGGCGCGGCACGCCGCCGGGCAGCGGCGGCTGGGCCAGGGTCGGGAACCGGTCGAGGGCCCGGCGCAGGTCGTCCACCGGGCCGAGGTCCGGCACCCCCGGGCCGGGGGCGGGCCGGCGCACCGCCTCCCGGGCCTCGCGCGCGAGCCAGCGCCGCTCGGCGGCGACCAGGCGCGCCACCGAGCCGTCGACCCGCGCGCCCCCGCGAGCGAGGAGCAGGTCGGCCCGCACCTCCAGGGCGGCCTGCCGCACCGCCGCCGGCACCGCCGCGGCCCGCGCGACGGCGGGCGGGCCCGCGTCCGCCCCGCGGGCGCCCGTGTCGCCCGCCGGCTCCGCGGCGCAGCCGAAGGCCAGGCCGGCGGCCGCTGCCATCGGGGTGAATCGCCGGCGCATCCGGTTCCTCCCAGGGCGGTGACCATACCGTGTTTGCGCCCGCCCCGGCCGCGGGCCCCCCGGCGCGGCCCCGAAGTGGCGCGATAGGGAGGGCTTCCCGGCCGCGCCGCCGGCGCGCGTGCGAGCATGAGCGACGCATGAG
>WGAH01000367.1 GCA_015489145.1 Deltaproteobacteria bacterium | reverse complement strand
GCCCCCGCCGCGTTGACACCCCCCCGGACCGGCCCCTAAGTTCCGGGTGATCGTTCCCGATGGGGTAGGGGATCCCCCGCCGCGGCCCGGGTCGGGCCGCCCCTCGGGCCGGAGAGCGCATGCCCGGCGTCGTCAAGTACGCCTTCCTCCTCGCCCTCGCCCTGCCGATGGGCTTCGTCGGCTACCACCTCGCCGCCGACCGATCCGGGGGCGCCGGCGCCCGCGAGGCCTCCATCGCCCTGTCCTCGGCGATGGCCGAGCTCGGCCTCGGCGGCGGGCACAGCCTCGCCGACCTCGACGTGCTCAAGCACGACTTCTACTTCGTCGAGCAGCGCTACGTCGAAAAGGACCGCCTCGACCCGGAGGCGATGTTCGACGGCGCCCTCGACCGGGTGGAGCGCGAGTTCAACGAGGTGCTGTTCGTCCGCGAGCCGCGCGGCCGGCGCCTCTCGGTCACCGTCGGCGCCTACTCCACCGTCCTGCTGCTCAACCCGATCGACAGCCTCGACGCCCTCACCGGGGAGCTGCAGCGCGTCGCCGCCATCCTCGACGAGCACCTCCCGCCGGACGTCTCCCGCCCCGAGGTCGAGTACGCCTTCATCAACGGCGCCCTGGCCACCCTCGATCCCCACTCGGTCGTCCTTCCCCCCGAGGCCGCCCGGGAGATGGACGTGGACAACCAGGGCGAGTTCGGCGGGCTCGGCATCGAGATCACCGTCAAGGACGGGATGCTCATCGTCAAGCAGCCCCTCGAGGGCACGCCGGCGGCGCGCGCCGGCATCCGGGCCGGCGACCACATCGTCCGCATCGAGGACATCTCGACGATCAACATGGACCTCGACGAGGCGGTGTCCCTGCTGCGCGGGGAGGTCGGCACGCCGGTCACGATCACGGTGCGCCGCAAGCAGCTCGACGAGCCGCGCTCCTACACGATCCGCCGCGCCGTCATCCAGCTCAACCCGGTGGAGGGCGAGCTCCTCGACGGCGGCGTGGGCTACGTCCGCATCAAGTCCTTCCACGCCAACGTCGCCAGCGACCTCGAGGGGCTCCTCGCCCGCCTGCACCGGGAGGCCGGCGGCGAGCTCCGGGGGCTCGTCCTCGACCTGCGCTCCAACCCGGGCGGGTACCTGAACCAGGCCTGGGAGGTCGCCAACAAGTTCCTCGACGACGGGATCATCGTCACCACCGTCGAGGGGGCCGGCCGCCGGCGCGACGAGCAGCCCGCCACCGCCCAGGGCACCGAGCCGGACTACCCGATGGCGGTGCTGGTCAACGGGAACTCGGCCAGCGCCTCCGAGATCGTCGCCGGGGCCCTCCGAAACCTCAACCGCGCCGTCGTGATCGGCGAGCGCACCTTCGGCAAGGGCTCGGTGCAGCACCTCTACAACAACAAGGACCGCAGCAAGCTCAAGCTCACCGTCGCCAAGTACCTGACCCCCGGCGACCGGTCGATCCAGTCGGTCGGCATCCCCCCCGACATCCTGCTGGAGCCGAGCTACGTGCGGCCGGCCGGGGAGGGCGACGAGGACCTGCCCCGGGCCAGCCTGTTCTGGTGGCGCTGGGTCGACCGGGAGGTCGACCTCGACCACCACCTCGACGACGAGCACGCCGCCGACGGCCGGCCGGCCTACACCCTGCGCTTCCTCCTCGACCGGCCCCTGGACGACGACGCCGAGCCGGGCCCCCGGCAGGACTGGGAGGTCGGCTTCGCTCGGGACGTGCTCCTCGCCGCCGCCGGGCGCGCCCACCGGGTCGAGGTGCTCGAGGCCGCCCGGCCCGTCGTCCGCAGCCGGGCCGAGCGCGAGGAGCGGGAGCTCGTCGCCGCCTTCGAGGCCATCGGCATCGACTGGACCCGCGGCCCCAACCCGGACCGGGCGCGGCTCGACGTCTCGGTGCAGGTGGGCGAGGACGGGGCGCTGCCGGCCGGCGAGGAGGGCCGGGTGACGGTGCGGGTGCGCAACCTCGGCGAGGCGCCCCTGTACCGGCTCATGGCGCTCACCGCCTCCTCGAACCCCTGGCTCGACCGCCGGGAGCTGTTCTTCGGCCGCCTCGAGCCGGGCGCGACGGGCACCGCGCGCCTCGACGTCCGCGTCCACCCCGGCTACGGCGACGAGGTCGCCGACCTCTCCCTCGTCTTCCAGGACGACGAGGAGCACGAGCTGGCGCGCCACGAGGACCGGGTCGCCGTGCGCGGGCGGCCGCTTCCCCGCCTGGCGTGGTCGCTGGAGCTGCGCGACGACGGCAGCGAGGGCAGCCGGGGGGACGGCGATGGCCGGCCGGAGCCCGGCGAGCGGGTGGCCCTGGGCGTGCGGGTCCGCAACGTCGGCGAGGGCCCCACCGGCGACGCCTTCGTGCGCGTCCGCAACGAGAGCGGGCGGGCGCTCGACCTCGAGCGGGGCATCGCCCACCTCGGCCGCCCCGTCGGCGACGGCCCCTGCGAGGAGGACTGCGAGCGGGTGATGGAGCCCGGCGAGTCCGACGAGGCCTGGGCGCTGTTCGACCTCCGCGATGTCCCCGAGGACGGCTGGGCCGTCGAGGTGCTGGTGGGCGACAACGAGCGCTACGACTACGCCGCGGTGCAGCGGGCGGGCTTCTTCGACGCCTTCCAGCAGAAGCAGCGCGTGGTGCTGCGGCCCGGCGAGGCGGTGGACGGCCACGAGCGGGTGCCGCCGGCCATCGAGGTGGCCCGGTCGCCGGGCCTGGAGTCGGCCTCCGAGGAGGCCGTGATCAGCGGCATGGTCAGCGACGACGCCGCCGTGGACGACGTGGTGATCTACCACGGCGACACCAAGGTCTTCTACCGGGGCGGCGGCGAGGGGGTCCGCATGGTCCCCTTCTCCGTGGACCTGCGGCTGGAACCGGGCGCGAACCTGGTCACGGTGCTCGCGCGGGACGCCGACGGGCTGGTCAGCAGCCGGGTGGTGGACACCTGGTACGAGCCGCCCGAGGAGACCGCCCGCGCCACGCCCTGAGGGGGCGGGGCCCTCAGCGCCCGAGCAGGGAGCGGACCTGGCGGCGCAGGCGCTCGGCGTCGCGGGCGAGGGCGACGGCGGCCTCGCCTTCCGCCCGGGCGAGCTGGGCGCGGCGCATCGCGAGGGTGGTCGCGGCGCGGACGTAGGCGCGGGCGTCGACCCCGGGCGAGACGAAGCCCCCGCGCAGGCGGTCGAGGTAGCGGCTGAGGGGGAGGACGTGCTCGGCGGGAAGGGTGCCGGCCCGGGCCTCCTCGGCCAGCTCCCGCCGGATCGTGCGGCTCTCGCCGAGCAGGGCGAGCTGGAACAGGCCGAAGACCACCAGGACCGCCACCGGCAGCAGGGCGAAGGCGAAGACGCTGAGGTCGCCGGCCTCGTCGACGAGGGCGCGGGCGCTCAGCAGCCCGTTCCAGCCGGCGTGCAGGGCGAGGGCGGCGACGAGGCCCACCGCCGCGAGGAGGAGGCGCAGGGGCCAGGGCCGGTAGCGGCCGAGGCCCACCGCGGCGCCGACCAGGGCGGTGGCGGTGGCGTGCATGACCGCGCTGAAGAAGGTGCGGGCCAGGACGATGCCCAGCCAGCTCAGGCCGCCGAGGATGGGCTCGGCGCCGACCATGGGGGCCGCCCCGGCGAAGTAGAGGAGGTTCTCGGTCATGCCGAAGCCGAAGCCGGCGGTGGCGCCGTAGACGAAGCCGTCGGCCGTGTCGTCGAAGTGGCGCGACAGCGCGACGAGGAGCAGGACGGCGGCCTTGGACGGCTCCTCGACGAGGGGGGCGACGAAGGTGGCGGTGAGCGGCATGACCCGGTCGGCGTCGACGAAGGCGCCGATGCCGGTCATCGCCGCGGTGTTGGCCAGCAGCGCGAGCCCGGTGGCGATGGTGGCCCCCCACAGGAAGGTGAGGCCCACCAGCCAGGCGGGCTCGCGGTCGTAGCGGTCGAGCCACCAGGTCAGCGCCAGGAAGGCGACCATGGGGACGACGGCGGCGGCGACGGAGGCGACCAGGGCCAGGGCGGTGAGCAGGCTCGCCATGGCCCGCACGCTACCCGGCGGCGGCGGCCCGAGGCAAACCCGCCGGGCCCCGGGCGCTTGGCGCGGCGGCTGGTCGGGCTAACGAGGGAGGGTGCGCGGGTCGGGATCTGTCTCTTATACACAT
>WGAH01000366.1 GCA_015489145.1 Deltaproteobacteria bacterium | reverse complement strand
CCACCACCCCTACCAGCCCCCGGACGACTTCGCCGCCCGCTTCCCGAACCGCCCCTACCTCGGCGAGGTCGCCTACGCCGACAGCATCGTCGGCCAGCTCCTCGACCGCCTCGGCCCCGAGCTCGACCACACCTGGGTCTTCGTGCTCGGCGACCACGGCGAGGGACTCGGCTCCCACGGCGAGGGCATGCACGGGATGCAGATCTACAACGCCACCACCCACATCCCGCTCATCGTGCGCCCGCCGGGCGGGCTGCCGGAACCGAAGCGCCTCGACTTCCCCGTCTCCATCGTCGACGTGGCCCCCACCGCCCTGGCCGCCGCCGGCCTGCCCGTGCCCGAGCTGTTCGACGGCATCGACCTCGGCCCCTGGATCGCCGGCGAGGCCGAGCCGCCCGAGGACCGCGCGGTCTACATCGAGAGCCTCTACGGCTGGCACCACTTCGGCCTGGCCCCGCAGCGCGCGATCTTCGACGGGCGCTACAAGCTCATCGACAACCTGCGCCCCGAGCTCTACCGCGCCGACGACCCCGCCGAGCGGGAGGACGTGGCCCCGATTCGCGAGGAGGTCGTCCAGCGCATGCGGCAGCGCATCGACGACTGGGCCGCCCGCATGACCCCCATCGCCGGCGGCGCCTCCCGCGCCACCCTCGACCCGAGCCAGCTCGCCCAGCTCGAGGCCCTCGGCTACGTCACCAGCGGCGCCCCCGACGACGGCGACGTGCCCTTCCGCCAGGACCTTCCCGACCCGGCCCTGCACCGGGTGATGATGGCCGAGATCGACGACGCCCGGAAGGCCCTGCAAGCCGGCGACCTCGACGCGGCCCTCGCCAAGGTCCAGGCCTTTGTCGACAAGCACCCCGAGCAGCTCGACGCGCTGCAGCTCCTCGCCAGCATCCACCTCCAGCGGCACGAGCCCGACGCGGCCCTCGAGGCCCTGGCCCGCCTCGACGCCGAGCGGCCCTCGGCCGACATCAAGGCGACGATGGGGGTGGCCCACCTCGACAAGGGCGACCCGGCCGGCGCCATCGTGCTGTTCCAGGCCGCCCTCGAGACCGACCCCTACCTGGCCCGGGCCTGGGTGCCCCTGCTGCACGCCCGCATGTTCATGGGGGACACCGACAACCTCGTCAAGGACGCCGCCGCGGCCATGCAGAAGCTGCCCGAGGTCCCGGGCGTCTACGGCATGTACGGCCTCTCCCTGGCGCTCCAGGGCAGCATCGACGAGGGCGAGGCCCTCATCCGGCGGGCGCTCGCCGCCGACCCCCACCTGCCCTTCATGCAGCACGCCCTGTGCGCCACCGCCCGCATCCGGGGCCAGCTCGACGAGGCGATCCCCTACTGCCAGGCCGAGATTCGCGAGTTCCCCCCCGCGATCCCCACGCGGCGCCTCCTCGTCGAGATCTACGCGCGCCAGAAGCGCTACGCCGACCAGCTCGCCGAGCTCGACGCCCTGCGCAAGGTCGAGGCGCCGAACCCGCTGACCGCCCACGCCACCGCCCAGGCCCTGTTCAACCTCAAGCGCTACGACGATGCGCTCAAGATGGTGCGGGCCTGCGAGGCGATGGACCCGACCCTCCCCCCCTGCAAGCTGCTCGAGGCCAACGTCCTCGACAAGCTCGGCCGGCCCGAGGAGGCCCGGGCGGCCTTCGAGGAGGCGAAGCGCCTCGCGGCAACCCGGGCGGGCTCCACGCCCTGAGCCGTCCAGGCACGCGAAGGCCCCGGCCGCGAGGCCGGGGCCCGGCGGAACGGCGCGCTACTGGAGGGTGGCGCTGCCGGTGACGGTGACCTCGTTGAAGATCGAGCTGGAGTCGACCACCTCGTTGGCCACGTCGTCGCCCGTGAGCTCGAGGCCCGGGTCGGAGGAGGCGTCGATGACGATCTGGTACTCGCCGGTGCCGGTCCAGCAGGAGCCGTAGTTCCCGACGACGACGTTGTAGTCGCCGGCGGCGAGCTCGGCCTGCATCGACGGGCACTGGTAGTCGGTGGGCGGGTAGGTGCAGTCGAAGCTGTCGTCGGCGCCGCCGAGGTAGCAGGCCTCGTCGTCGGTGAGGTAGAAGTACGAGTCGAAGGCGGTGTCCTCGGCCACCGTGTCGACGGTGATGCTCACCGTGTCGTCGGCGGAGAGGCTGAAGGACCACACGTCCATGTAGTAGGAGCCGAAGTAGCCGTAGCCCTTGTAGTAGTAGCAGTCGATGCTGCCGGTGCCGGTGTAGCTGCCGCCGTAGGCGTAGTAGCCGCCGTACAGGTAGTAGTCGTCGGTGCCGCACTGGTTGACCAGCGAGTAGGTGTAGTCGTAGTCGTACCAGGAGGTGGTCCAGGACCAGGCGATGTCGGCGGTGCCGTCACCGTTGTCGGTCAGGCTGAAGGTGCCGTAGCTGCCGCCGTCGTAGGCGATGGGCCACCAGTACGGGCCGTAGCTGCCGTAGCCCCAGTAGGACCAGTCCTGGTAGTAGCCGGCCATGAAGACGTTGGAGTAGTCGTAGTTGCCGTAGTAGCCGGCGATGGTGAAGCTCGGCGCGTAGGCGATGGCCATGTCGGTGGCGTCGAACCAGCCCATCGAGCCCTCGATCAGGGTGAGGGGCGGGTAGTACCAGCAGTCCGCGGTGCCGTTGTCCTCGGTGATGGAGGCATCGACGCCGAGCGCGAAGGTGCAGTCCTCGCAGTCGCCGGCGTAGGGGGTGCCGGTGAACTCGATGGTGGCGTCGCAGTCGTAGCCGTCGCCCACCTGCCAGGTGTAGTCGATGGTGCCGGTCGCCTGGGAGTAGAGGCTGGTGGAGCCGCCATCGCCGGAGCCGCCGTCGCCAGCGCCCCCGTCGGCCGCGCCGCCATCGCCGGCGCCGGTGTCGTCGGTCTTGCCGTCGTCGTCACAGGCCGTCGCGAGGGCCACGACGGCGCCCAGAGCCATCAGGTGCAGGAAGGAACGCATCGTTCACCTTGGGGTGGAGTGTGGGCGGGATGCCACGAGGGTGGGAAGGCGCGAGAATATAGCCGGTTGCGGCGCCGAGGACGAGCCCCGAGCCGAAAAACCCGGGGCGGAGCCGCTCGCGAGCGGCCCCTCCCCCGATCGGCCGGCGGCGCGCGCGTCAGAATGCCCAGCGGGCCTGCCCCACGACCGAGTGCTCCACCGGCTGCGTGGCGTCGATGGGCACGATCACCTGGTAGCCGAGACCCGTGAGCACGCCGGCGCGCCCCGGGGTCGACCACCAGCCCTGGAGCGCGGCGTTGCCGAGCATCCAGGCGTCGGCGTCCATCGTGTCGGCGTGGGGGTCGAAGTAGCCGAAGCGCCCGGCGAAGGCGATCCGCTCCAGGGCCCCGGGAGGGCGGAGGAGGTCGGCGGCGAGCGCGGCCTGGGCGCCGAGGAAGGCGGGGCGCACCGCGTCGCTCACGTCCGGGTCGTCGACGCCGGCCACGTACTCGGCCATGGCCCGCAGGCCCCGCCCCTCCCAGCGAAGCTCCACGTCCCAGGCGTCGAGGCGCCCGCGACCGGCGCCGCCCCGCTCGCCGGTCAGCGCCGAGGCGGCGGCGACCAGGCCCGGCGCCAGCTCGCCCGAGACCCGCGCCGACCAGTCCTTGCCGAGGTTGTCCTCGCCCTTCGCCCGGTCGGCGCCGTTGGACGCCATCGCCGCCCAGGCGACCCGCCCGCCGGCCAGGCTCCCCCGCGCCGAGACGCCGAGGTCCCGGCTGAGCACGATGCCGGCGACCTGCGGAAGCGACTGGTAGATCGGGCCCACGACGTAGAAGCCCGTCTCGGGCTCGTCGAAGCCGTCCCGGGAGCTGAAGATCGGCGCCTGCACGCCGGCGCGCACGCGCAGGGCCGCCCCGTCGTCCGCCGCCGTCGCGAAGTCGAGGTACACGTCGTAGAAGCGCACGGCGGTCCCGTCGGGCCAGCCGTCGACCGTGACGGTCTGCGCGTTGCCCTCGCCGTCGGCGAGGGTGGCGCTCACGTCGCCGTGGCGCTCCGAGGCGTTGAT
>WGAH01000365.1 GCA_015489145.1 Deltaproteobacteria bacterium | reverse complement strand
GAGTAGGGGAAGGGCGTCTTCGCGCCGGGTCCCCCCCGTCGCCCCACCCCGCAAGGAGAGCCCAGCATGTCCGTGTCGTTCCAGCTCAGCGAGGAGCAGGAGGCCCTGCGCCAGCTCGCCCACGATTTCGCCGAGAACGAGATCCGCCCCGTCGCCGCCCACCACGACAAGACCGGGGAGTACCCCTGGGAGGTGATCCGCAAGGCCCACGAGCTCGGCCTGGTCAACCTCCACGTGCCCGAGCGCCTCGGCGGCCTGGGCCTCGGCGACTTCGAGGGCGTGCTCATCGCCGAGGAGCTGGCCTGGGGCTGCACCGGCATCGGCACGGCGCTGGAGGCCAACGGCCTCGCCCTGGCGCCCGTGCTCCTCGGGGCGAGCGACGCGCTCCTGGAGAAGTACGTGGCCCCGATGATGGAGGAGCCGCGCATGGCCGCCTACGCGGTCACCGAGCCCGGCGCCGGCAGCGACGTGCAGGGCATCAAGACCACCGCCGTCCGCAAGGGCGACAAGTGGGTGCTCAACGGCTCCAAGATGTGGATCACCAACGCCGGCGTCGCCGACTGGTACTTCGTCCTCGCGCTGACCGACCCGGCGAAGAAGGCGCGCGGCGGCATGACCGCCTTCATCGTCGAGCGGGAGTGGCCCGGCGTCATCGTCGGCAAGAAGGAGCGCAACATGGGCCAGCGGGCCAGCGACACCCGCGGCATCACCTTCGAGGAGGTCGAGGTGCCGGCCGGGAACATGGTCGGCCGCGAGGGCGACGGCTGGAAGCTCGCCATGGCCGCCTTCGACCACACCCGGCCGGCGGTGGCCGCCGCCGCCGTGGGGCTGGCCCGGGCGGCGATGGAGCACGCGATGCAGTACGCCACCGAGCGCACCACCTTCGGCCGCCCCATCGCCCAGCACCAGGCGATCGCCTTCATGATCGCCGAGATGGCGATGAACGTGGAGGCCGGGCGCCTGCTGTGCTGGGAGGCCGCCTCCCTCAAGGACGCCGGCAAGCGCAACACCCGCGTCGCGAGCATGGCCAAGGCGTTTTGCGCCGACATGGCGATGAAGGTGGCGACGGACGCGGTGCAGGTCTTCGGCGGCTACGGCTACAACGAGGAGTACCCGGTCGAGAAGCTCATGCGCGACGCCAAGATCTTCCAGGTCTACGAGGGCACCAGCCAGATCCAGCGCCTCATCATCTCCAGGGAGCTGTTCGTCCGCGGCCGCTGAGGCCGCGCGGGAGGGGTCGTGCGCTACGTCGTGACCGGCGGGACGGGATTCATCGGCGCGAACCTCGTCCGGGTGCTGCTCGACGCCGGCCACCGGGTCACCTGCCTGGTGCGCCGGCCCAAGCTCGCCCTCGACGGCCTCGACGTGCGCCTCGCCACGCCGGCCCTCGGCGACCTGCCGGAGCAGGTGGAGGCGCTGGCCCGCGAGCTCGACGGCGCCGACGGCGTCTTCCACGTCGCCGGGCTCTTCGACCCGGGGCCCGGCGGCATCGACCGCATGGTGCAGGTGCACGTCCGGGCCACCCGCGGGCTGATGCTCGCCGCCGAGAAGGCCGGCGTGCGGCGGCTGGTGCTGTGCTCCTCGAGCGTCACCGTGGGCTTCGGCACCCGGGAGCGCCCCGGCGACGAGGATGCGCCGCTCGACCCGGAGGCGATCTACGGCCCCCGGCGCCGGGGCCCCGGCGGGGCCCTGCGCGCCTACCACGACACCAAGGCGCAGGCCGAGGCGATGGTGCTCGGCTGGCGCGACGTGGAGGGGGTGGTCGTCAACCCCGACTACATCCTCGGGCCGTGGGACGTGAAGCCGACGAGCGGCCAGGTCATCGTGACGATGGCCCGCCGCCCGGTGCCCTTCTTCCCGCGGGGGGGCAAGTGCTTCCAGCACGTCCACGACACCGCCGTCGGGCACCTCCTGGCGATGGAGCGCGGGCGCCCGGGCCGGCGCTACCTGCTGGCGAACGAGAACCTGAGCTACCGCGAGTTCCTCGGCATCGTCGCCCGGGTGGTGGGACGGCGACCGCCCTTCCTGCCGGTGCCCGACGCGGCCCTGGCGGCGGCGGGGGTGGTGGGGCGCCTCGGCAGCCGCCTCGACCCCCACCGCTTCGCCGGCCTCGACCCCTGGGTGCTCCGCTCGATGCAGGAGGAGCGCTACCGCACCGCCGCGCGCGCCTTCGCCGAGCTGGGCGTGCCGCGCACCCCCATCGAGCAGGCGGTGGAGGACGCCTTCCGGTGGTTCCGGGAGCACGGCTACTGTTGACGGGGGCCTTCCGGGTCGGGCTGGTGCTCGCCCTCGCGGCGGGCTGCAAGGCCGAGACCCTCGGCGTGGACGTGCCCCGCGGCGGGCCCGAGGCGATCAGCCAGGAGGACCTCCAGCGCGACCTGTGGCGGCTGGCGAGCGCCCGGGGGCCGCGGGCCGCCCAGGCCCACGTCGGCCGGCGCCTCCAGGAGATGCACCTGCTGCCGGCCTTTGGCGAGGCGGTGCACGAAGGGGCGCTCACCTGCGCGCAGAAGGACGGGCGCAGCGGCAAGGGCGTCGTGATCGCCGCGCTCTCGGAAGGGTCCGGCGCCACGGGCCGCGACGTGCCGGCGGCGGTGCTGATCTCGCTGGCCAAGGCCTGGGACGTGCCCCGCCCGCCGCGCGACACCCTGGTCTTCTGCCTCGTCCCCGGCGAGGCGGCCCTGGCCGACTACGCGGCGCGGCCGGCCCTGCCCCTGGCCGACACCCGCCTCGTCGTCACCCTGGGGCCCATGGTCGGCGGCGAGCTGCGCGCCGCCGAGCGCCCCGGGATCGGGCCGGCGCCCCGCCTGCACCTCGACACCGCCCTGCCGCCGTGGGCGGGAACCGCCGAGGACCGCATGGAGCGCCTCGACTTCCGCCGCCTGGCCGACACGGCGCGCGCGGCCCACGACCGCATCGTCGCCCGCCTGGGGGGGTGAACGCCTACTTCGGCAGCGGCTCGGGGGGCCAGGCCGGGTCGCCGGCCTCGGTGTGGGCGAATTCCTCGAGCGCCTTCGCGCGCTCCTGGAGGGCGGCGTTGCGTTCCTCGATCCGACGCACCAGGTCGCGCATCTTGGCGATCTCGGCCGCCTGGGTGGAGCGGCCGTCGGCCACCTGGCGCCGGGACTCGTCGACGAGGCTGGTCAGCTCGTGGGCGAGGCGCCGGATCTCCTGGGCGTCGGCGTCGATGGCGCGCACCTGCTCGACGCCCTCGGCGGCCGGGCTGCCGGGGGTGGCGGGTTCGTCGGG
>WGAH01000364.1 GCA_015489145.1 Deltaproteobacteria bacterium | reverse complement strand
TCCCGACCTCGAGGCGATCAGCCGGCTCCCCCGCGAGGCGCCCCTCGGAAGCGCCGACCGCGCCGCGCTCTTTGCGGCGATGGCCAGCCTCCTGCGGCGCCGCATCGAGGCCGACGAGCAGCCGCTCGCCCTGTTCCTGCGCGATGTCGAGCGGGCCGCGCCCCTCGCCGTCCACGCGCTGCGGGCCCTGCGGCAGGCCGCCCGGGACGAGTCGCTCCCGCTGGTCCTCGTGCTGTCCGTCGCCGCCGAGGCCGACGCGCCGGGTTCCTCGCTGCGCCAGGGCTTTCCCGACGCCCAGCGCATCGAGCTCGGCCCGCTCTCGCCCGAGGACGTCGGCCGCCTCGTCGGCAGCATCCTCGGCCGCTCGGCCCCGCCCCCGGACCTCGCCCGCCGCATCCACGAGGCCACCGGGGGGCTGCCCGGCTACGTCGTCGAGGTGGTCTACACGATGGTGCGCGAGGGCCTGGTCGAGCCCCGCCGCACCGAGGACGACCGCGTCGAGTGGCACGACCGATCCGGCGGGCGCGTCGCCGTCCCCCCGTCGATTCGCGAGCTGCTGCTCGCGCGCATGGACGCGCTGCCCCGGGAGGCGGTGCGGGTGATGGAGGCCCTGGCGGTGGCGGGCGGCCGGGCTGAGGTCGGCGTGCTCCAACACGGGGTGGACCTGCCGCGGGAGCGGGTCGAGGCGCTGCTCGCCCGCCTCGACGCCGACCGCCTCGTGCGCCGGCAGGAGGACGGCGCCTGGACCTTCCGCCTGGGCCTGTGCGGGCAGCTCGTCGCCGAGCGCACGCGCCTGTCCCGGCGGCACCTGCTCCAGCGGCGGCTGGCCGAGGCGCTCCTCGACGCGCCGCCCTCTCCGGGCAAGGTGCGCCTCCTCGCGCCCCTGCTCGACGACGAGGACGTGGACGGCGCGCTGCCCCTGGCCGAGCGCGTGATCGGGGCCGCCGGCGAGGAGGGCCTCGCCGACCGCGAGCGCCTGGCCCGGCTGCTGTTGCTCGGCGCCCGGGCGCGCAGCCAGGCCGCGCCCTTCGACGAGGGGGCCGACGCCTGGCTCGAAAGGGCGGCGGAGCTGGCCGAGGACCCGGACGCGGTGCTGGCGATCGGGGTGGAGCAGGTCCGCTGCGCGGCTCGGCGCGGCGAGATCGCCCGGGCGCTTCGCCGGGTCGAGGCCCTGCCGCCGGGCGACGTGCCCCGGCGGGCGGCGGTGCGCGCGCTGGAGCGGGCCCGCGTGCTCGGCCGGGCCGGTCGCCTCGAGGAAGCGGCCCTGGCCCTGGACGAGGCGCTGGCGCAGGCCGAGGCCGCCGCCAGCGTGCGGCGCCGGGCCGAGGTGCTGGCGGAGCGCGCGGTGCAGCGCCTCGTGCGCGGCGATCTCGTCGGCGCCGGCGAGGACGCCCGAACCGCCCGCACGCTGTACGGCAGCGTCGGCGCCGAGGCCGGGGCCGCCCGGGCCGCGGGGGTGCTGGCCCGGGTGCTGCGGGCCGAGGGGCGGCTGTCCGAGGCCCTGGCCCTGCTGCGCCCGCTGGTGGCCGCCTGCCAGGACGGCGGGCGCCGCGGACGCTTCGCCGACCTCCTGCTGGAGCTCGCCGAGGCCTCGCGGGAACTCTGGCGCCTCGGCGAGGTGCGCGAACACCTCCGCACGCTGTCGCCCCTCGCCGAGTCCGACGCCGAGGTCGGCCTCCAGGTTCGCGTGGCCCGCCTCGGTGGCCGGCTCCGCATCGCGTCTTCGGACGAGGACGGGGCCGTTCGCGCGCTGGCGCCCGGGCTCGCGCGGGCCGAGCGCGCCGGCTTGCGCGTCCACGCCGCGCACCTGCGCGCCTTCCTCGGCCAGGCCCTCGCCGCCGCCGGCGAGGTGGAGCGCGGCCGGGAGGAGACCGCCCGCGCCCTCGACGAGCTGCTCGAGATGGGGGCCGCCGGCTTCGCCCTGGACGCCGCCGCCTGCCGGGTCGCCGCGCTGGGCGAGGGGGCGGACCCGGAGCTGGTCTACGCCCCGCTCCTGCCGATGTTGCGCGAACAGCCGTTCCGACTCGCGCGGGTGGCCTACCACCTCTCCCTCGGGGAGCACGTCGCCGCCCGCGGCGACACCCGCCGGGCCTGGATCCACTACCAGGATGCAAAATCGGCCTTCGACGAGTTGAACGGGCTCCTCCAGCCGCCCGAGGCGGCGGCGATGGCGGTCCACCCGTGGCGGGTGCGCGTCCGGCGGCGGCTCTCGGGTTCCTGAGGTTCGCCGGGCGGCGCAAACGTCTCGGCCGGGGGCGGTTTCGGCTGGAACGCCGGGTGCTCCGAGCGAATTCCCGCGAACACACCGTGGATGGACATTCCCGGTGGAACATGGCGAACGGTTGGGTTAGTGTTTCGACCATCGTTCAAGCTGGAACAGAACCGATGTCGCAGCGCCGAGAATCCGACCGGCCACCCGGCGGCCGCTCTTTCAGGACGTCGTCTTCGACGGCGACTCCCGCGCGTGCCGACCGTTCGTTCCGCATTCCGTCGTCTTCCCGGCTTCGGCCGGGCCTGTTCCAACCCGCAACTCACCGGTGGTAGAGCATGTCCAGAAAGCCCAAGTCCTATCCCGAGCTCGAAAAGCTCAAGCACCTCCTCGGCACGGTGCCGGACCACGTCATCGCCGAGCAGGCCGGCACCAGCGCCTCCATCGTCGGCCGCTTCCGCCGTCGCCACGGCATTCCGGCCTACGACGGCTACAAGTTCGGCGCCGGCGGCGTCCGCAAGGGCGAGAAGGCCGAGGCGAGCCCGGATGCCGCCAAGGCCGAGGCGGCCCCCAAGGCCGAGGCCACCGCCCCCAAGGCCGATGCCGCCGCGCCCGCGCAGGACACCGGCTACCCGCGCCGCAAGCGCTCCAAGATCGCGCCCTACCACGACATGCTCGGCAAGGTGCCCGACGCCGAGATCGCCGATCTCGCCGGCGTCTCCCGCGAGGCGGTCCGCATGTACCGCTCGCGTCACGGCATCCGCAGCCAGGTCGCCCAGGAAGCCGCCGCCGCCAAGAAGCGCAAGAGCCGCGCCCGCGGCCGCAAGAGCGCCGCGACGAAGGCGACCGCCGCCAAGGCGCCCAAGGTCGAGGCGCCCAAGGCCGAGGCGCCGAAGGCCGAGGCGCCGAAGGCCGAGGCGCCGAAGGTCGAGGCGCCGAAGGTCGAGGCGCCGAAGGTCGAGACCCCCGAGGCGCCGAAGGCCGAGACCGCCGAGGCCGTGCCCGCCCGCCGGCGCTCCAAGCTGCTGCCCTTCCTCGACCAGCTCGGCAAGGTGCCCGACGTCGAGATCGCCGCGATGGCCGGCGTGACGGCCGAGAACGTCCGCGCCTACCGGCGCCGCCACAACATCCCCAAGACCTGGAAGGCCGAGGCCCCCGCCGCGTCGGCGCCGGTCGAGGGCGAGGCCCAGGGCTTCGCCGTGCGCGTGGCCGGCGAGTCGACCGAGTACTTCGTCGTCGCCGCCGACATCGTCGAGGCGGCCCAGAAGGCCCGCGAGCTGCTCGCGAAGCGCAAGGCCGGCGCCCGCGTCGTCGCGGTCACCCACCTCGGCCCGGCCCTCGTCTGAGCCCCTTCCGGGCGCCCTTCGGGCGGGCCGCTCCTTCGCGGGCGGCCCGCCTCGCTGTATCGTGGGCCGCGAGGAAGGGAAGGCGCATGGTGGAACCGGCGAAGGACGGGCGCGGCAGGGAGCCGACCCCCGATCCCCTGGCGGGGCGGGTCACGGAGATCGCGGCGGCGATGCGGTCGAACCGCATCATCGAGGTGGCGCGCGAGGCGGTGGCGGCCAAGGCCCGCGACCCGAGCATCTGCAACCTCACCATCGGCGACTTCGACCCGGAGTCCTTCCGCATTCCCGCCGAGCTGCGCGAGGGCATCGTGCGCGCCCTGGAGGAGGGGCACACCAACTACCCGCCTCCCGACGGCATCCCCGAGCTGAAGGCCGCCGTGGCGGGCTTCTACCGCCGCGAGCTGGGCCTCGACGTGGCGGACGAGGCGGTCTGCATCTGCTCGGGCGCGCGGCCGGCGATCTACGCCACCTGGCGCACCTTCGTGCGCCCGGGCGACCGCACCGTCAGCTTCCGGCCGGCCTGGAACGTCGGCTACTACGCCCACATGAACCAGTCCGACCACCGCTTCGTCGCGACGCGGGCCGAGCACGACTTCTTCCCCACCGTCGAGGAGGTGCGCCGGCACCTGCGCGGCGCGCGCCTGGTGGTGCTCAACAGCCCCCTCAACCCGACGGGCACGGTGGTCAAGCGCGAGGTCCTCGCCGGCATCGCCGAGGCGCTGGTCGAGGAGAACCTCCGGCGGGGCTGGGACCCCGACGGCGGCGGCCGCGGCCGGGAGCCGCCCTGCATCCTGCTGTACGACCAGGTCTACTGGATGCTGCGCGGCCAGTGGATCGAGCACTTCAACCCGGCGGTGCTCGTGCCGGAGTGCGCCCCCTGGGTGGTCCACGTCGACGCGATCAGCAAGTGCTTCGCCGCCACGGGGCTCCGGGTGGGCTGGGCGGTGGTCCCCCCGGCGGTGCTGGCCCCCTTCGCCGCCCTCATCGGCCACATGGGCGCCTGGGCGCCCCGGGCCGAGCAGGTCGCCACCGCCCGCTTCCTGTCGAGCCCCGAGCTGGTGCGCGACACGATGGTCCGCATGTCCGAGGAGGTGGGCGCGCGCCTGGTCACCCTCTACGAGGGCATCCAGTCGATGCGCCGCCGGGGCCTGCCGGTGGACGCGATCCCGCCGCAGGGGGCCATCCACCTGAGCTTCCGGGTGGACCTCATCGGCCGCGGCTTCGACACCAACGAGCAGATCCGCCGGTGGCTGCTGCGGGAGGCCGGCCTGGCGGTGGTCCCCTTCCAGGCCTTCGACATGCCCGAGGAGTCGGGCTGGCTCCGCATGAGCGTGGGCACCGTGCGCCTCGCCGAGCTGGGCCCGGCGCTCGAACGGCTCGAGGCGGCCCTGCGCCGCCACCTCGACGGCCTTGGGACCGGCGCCCGAAGCGGGTAGGAGCCGGGAGGATGCAGGGGCCGGAAGGGCCCCGCGGAGGGCATCATGCGCGAGAACCAGGCGGATTCCACCGAACTCACCGACGACTTCGCCGACGACGGCGCCTTTCGGCGCGCCGTGGCCGCCCTGCTCGAGGAGCTGCTCGACCAGATCGACGCTCTCGACAGCGACGACCACGATCCGAGCCTCACGGCCGGCAACCTCCAGGTGAGCTTCGACAGCGACGGCAGCGTGATCGTGCTCTCCCAGCAGACGCCCGTCCACGAGCTGTGGCTGTCGGCGAATCGCCGGGCCTGGCACTTCCTCCGCAGCGGCGGGACCTGGCGCGAGCGCGACACCGGCGAGCCGCTGGCCGAGGTGCTCGCCGGTCTGTTCGCGGATAAGCTCGGCATTCCGGTCCGGTTTTCCATCTGAACCCGAACGCCCGCCGTCGCCGACGGGGGAGGCCCTGAGCCGCGTGGCCGAACCGCCGCCGCTCCCGGAACGCTACGCCGCCGTCGAGGCGCTGGGCGAGGGTGCGACGGGCGAGGTGTGGCGGGTGCGCGACGCCTGGTTGGGGGTGGACGTCGCCCTGAAGATCGTCTTCCCCCACCTGGCCCGGCACGCCCGCTTCCGGGCGCGCTTCGCCCGGGAGGTGGCGCTGTCGGCCTCGGTGGTCCACCCGCGCATCGTGCCGGTCTACGACCGCGGCGCGCTGGCCGACGGCCGCCCCTACGTCGCCCTGGCCTACGCCGGCGGGGGCAGCCTCGCCCAGCTCCTCCGCGAGGGGCCGCCGCTGCTCGACGTGCTGCGCATCATCGACCAGGTGCTCGACGCCCTCGGCGCCCTGCACGCCCGGGGCATCGTCCACCAGGACCTCAAGCCCGCCAACGTGTTGCTGCACGCGCATCCCGGGGGCGGCGTGGACGCCTGGGTCGCCGACCTCGGCGTGGCCGGCGCCCCGGGCGAGCTGGCCCTGGCCGGGCAGCGCCAGAGCGGCACGCCGGCCTGGATGGCGCCCGAGCAGCTCGAGGGCCGCGTGCAGGAACTCGGCCCGTGGACCGACCTGTACGCGGTGGGGCTGCTCCTCTACGAGCTGCTCGGCGGCGAGCGCATCGACGAGGACTCCCTGCGGGTCGGCCGGCCGCGGCGCATCGCCCGGCCGATCACGCTGCCCGACGACCCGCCGCCGGCGCTCCTCGAGATCGTCCGCAACCTGCTCCACCCCGACCCGCGCCAGCGCTACGACCGGGCCGCCGACGTGCGCCGCGCGCTCAAGGTCGCCATCGCGGGCCTCGACCCCGACCTCGCCGCCCACGACATCGCCGACTGGCCCACGGCCACCACCACCTTCGGCCCCGGCATCCTCGACGAGGCCCGGCAGACGGTGACGGCGCCCCGGCAGGCGCCGAGCGACCCGGCGGCGGTGCCGCGCTGGAACCGCGTGCCCCCCGGCGTGCCCTCCCGCCGGCCGCCGCCGCCCCTCGGCCACGCCGAGGCGGCCCCCGCCGGCTCCAGCCTGCTGTCGCTCGTCGACCCGCCGCTGGTGGTGCGCGGCGACCTGCGGCGCGACCTGTGGCGGCTGGCCCGGCGGGTGGTGCGGACCGGCGAGCCGCACGTCGCCCTGGTGGTCGGGCAGTCGGGCAGCGGCAAGTCGCGCGTCGTCGAGTCGGTGGCGCGGGGGCTCGACCAGGGCGGCCACATGGAGGCGGTCTTCCTGCGCTACCACTCGCCGCCGGGCGAGGACGACGGCTACCGCGGGGCGGTGCGCGAGATCCTCGCCCCCTGGAGCGACACCCGGGAGGAGGCCGAGCGGCGGCTGGCGCGCTGGCTGGCGCGCGACTGGCAGGTCGCCCCCGAGCAGGTGCGCGGCGAGGCGTCGGTGCTCGCCCGGTGGTGCGGCTACGTCGGCGAGGGCGAGCGGCCGGTGAACAGCGGGGTGGGCCTGGTCTTCCTCTACCGGCACCTCGACGCCCGGGCCTGGCGGGGCGGCGCCTGCCTGGTGCTCGAGGACGTCCACCACGCCACCGCCGAGGGCGACGGACTGGCGATTTGCGAGGCGCTGCTGGAGCGGTCGGTCGGGGAGCGGCCGGTGCTGGCGATGGCGACGCTGACCGAGGAGGCCCTGGAGCGCGACCCCGACCTGGCTCGCCGCGTGGCCGACCTGGAGCGCCTGGGCGCCGTGCGGCTGGCGGCCCCGCGCTTCGGGGCCTCCGAGATGCTCGAGCTCCTGTGCGAGTCCTTCCGCATCCACCCCGATCTCGCCCTGCTCCTCGTGCCGCGCTGCCACGGGAGCCCGACCTTCGCGACGCTGCTGATGCGCGACTGGGCGGCGCGGGGGCTGCTGCGCCGCGACCGCAAGGGGCGGCTGGTGCTCCCCGATGAGGCCAGCCTCGACGAGCTGGTGCCGGGCAGCGTCGAGGAGCTGTGCGAGCGCCGCATCGAGGGGGCGCTGGCCGGCGCCGAGGGGCGGGAGGCGGTGGACCGGGCGCTGGCCGCCACCGCCCTGGCGGGCACGGAGCCGCCGGCCCAGGTCGTGCGCGAGGTCGACCAGGAGGGCCTCGACGCGCTCCTGGCCACGGGCCTCGTCCGCCAGGCCGGCATGCGCCTCGTCTTCGAGCACGGCGGCGTGGCGCACGCCGCCCGCCGGCGGGCGCTGCTCCGCCCCGACGCCGCGGAGCTCCACCGGGCGCTGGCCGAGGCCTGGGAGAAGCTCGGCCGCGTCACCGGCATCGACGTGGACCTCCCCCTCGGCCGGCACCGCCTGAACGCCGGCGAGCCGGGGCGGGCGGTGGCGCCGCTGCTCCGCACCTGCCGCACCGCCATCGAGGAGGACCGCCCGGGGGTGGCGCTGGACGCCGCCCGCCTCGCCGAGGTGGCCGCCGACCGCGCCGGGGTGCCGATGGCCTGGGTCGAGGCCCGCCAGCACCAGGTCGAGGCCCTGCTGTCGCTGGAGCGGGTCGACACCGCCCGGCGGGTGCTGGAGCAGACCTGGCGCATGGGCCACGTCGACCGCCTGAGCGAGGCCCGGCTGCGCGCCCTCGAAGCCCGGGCCGCCCTCGCCTCCGGGGCGCTGGAGACGGCGCGGGAGCAGCTCCGCCGGGCCAGCGCGATCTTCGAGGCGCTGCGCGACCGGGCCGGGCGGGTGCTCACCGCCCACGGCCAGGCGATCCTCCACCGGATCGAGGGGCGGCCCGACCGCGCCGCCGAGCGCTACGCCCGCATGGTGCGCCTCAACGCCGGACAGGACCCCCGGCGCGAGGTGCTCGGCCTGGTGGGGCTCGCCGAGTCGCGCCTCGCCGCCGGCCGCCTCGAAGGGCTCGACGCGCTGGTGGCCCGCCTGCGCGCCGTGGCCCGCGAGAGCGGCGACACCCGCAACATCGCCCAGGCGGTCTACACCGCCGGCCTGCTCCAGCTCCGGCGGCGCCGCCTCGACGAGGCCCGCCGCAGCTTCGAGACCGCCCGGGCCCTCGCCGCCACCCTCGGCACGCACCGCCTCCGCATCGCCTGCGAGCACCACTTGGGCGAGGTGCTCCGCTACCGCGGCGACCTCGACGGCGCCGAGGCGGCCTACGAGCGCGCGGCCCTCCGCGGGGAGGCGCGCGGCTGGAAGGCCCACGCCGCGGTGGCCCGCCTCAACCTCGCGCTCCTGCACGTCCAGCGGGGGGCGGTGATGGCGGCGCGCACCCAGGTCGACCGGGCCGACCGGCTGCTCCAGGCCCACCCGCGGCACTGGGCCTGGCTCTACGTCGGCCTCGTCCGGGCGATGTGGGCCGCCGAGGAGGGCGACGAGGCGGCCTGCCGCGCCTGGTGGTCGGTGGCGCGGGATCGCGGCCTCGGCAGCCTGCGCCTCCCCGACCTCTGGTTGCCCCTCGAACGGCTCGCCACGGCTGCGGCGGAGCGCGGTTGGGGAGGGATCGCCCGGCAGGCCTCGGGGATCGCCGCCGACCTCGCGCGGTCGCGGGGCGAGGGGGCCGAGGTCCACGTCGAGGAGTAGCCTCCTGGCGCCGCCGGGGGGGCATCGGCTATGTGGATCGCCCCGTGGAGGCACCGATGCGGAATCCCTGGACGCCTTCTCCCGGACGCCGTGGCGCGCTGCCAGCCCTCCTCCTCGCCCTCGGCACGCTGGCCCTGGCCGGCTGCCCGGAGACGGGCCCCACCGGGCCCGGGGGTCCCGAAGCCGGGGGTGGCCCGGGCGCCGCGCCGACGCCGGGGGCCGGGGAGCCGGCCGCCAACCAGCCCGGATCGGCGCCGGTCGCGGGAGAGGCGGCCGCTTCCGGGGGCGGCGCCGCCGGCGTCTTCGGCGATGACCTCCCCGAGGCCGAGCTGGAACCGGAGTTCACGCAGGACCAGCTCGCCGGGAAGGGCGTGAAGGTCTCCGGCGAGCTCGTCTGCGAGGGCTGCGCCGGCAAGCTCCTCGTGCGCGTGCTCCCGCCGCCCCCGGACGAGGCCGGCGGTGGCGAGGGCGAGCTGCGCCTGATCACCAGCCGCTCCTTCGACGCGCCGGGGGCCTTCGAGATCCTCGTCCCCGCCGACGAGAAGTCGGTGGTGCTCCAGGTGGTGGACGACGCCAACAGCGACGGCCGGCCCAGCCCGGGTGAGCGCATGGGCATGCCGGTGGACGGCCCGGTGAAGGTGGACGGCCCGGTGAGCGGCATTCGCCTGGAGGTGGGGAAATTCCCCGAGGCCCCGGCCGTCGACCCGATGGGCAACACCCTGGCCCCGGAAGGGGCGGCCACCCCGGGGGCGCCTTCCCCGGCCGCAGACGCGCCGGCGACGCAGCCGGGCACCCTGGCGACGCAGCCGGGCACGCCGGCGGCGCAGCCGGGCAGCCCGGCGACGGAGTAGGCGCGGCATCCCGCCGCGTCACCGAGAAGACCGGCGCTCCGCGAGCCCCGGTGGGCCGCCCCCCCTGTCATGATCGAGGGGGATGCCAACAAGCCCCCTCGCGATGCTAGGGCGGAAAAACAACCCCCCTCAAGATGCTAGCCCTGGCGCGCGGAGAAGCTCGAAAAGGCAGGTTTCATCGTTCGGGCACCCCCC
>WGAH01000363.1 GCA_015489145.1 Deltaproteobacteria bacterium | reverse complement strand
GCGCGGCGCCTCCACCGCCCACTCGGCCAGCGCCCGGTCCGCCAGCGCCTCCCACCCCCGGTTGGCCGCCGGGCTCGCGGGGCTCGGGTGGGGCAGGTAGCCGGTGGCGATCCCCCGGGGGAGGCAGGCGGCGCGCACCCGGGCCTCGGCGAAGCGCCCCACCCCGACGACGAGGCGCGGGGCCATCGCCTCGACGGTGCGGGCGAGGGCGCGGTCGCAGGCGGCGGCCAGCGGCGCGCGCTCGGCGGCCGGCAGGCGGTCGGGGGTGCGGTTGCGGCCGCTGGCCTCCAGGAAGACCAGGGGGCACCAGTTCACGACGAAGAACCTGGAGAAGAACGCCTCGGCGGAACCGAAGCGGCGCGCGGCCCAGCCCCACAGGCGCCGGCCGCTCACCTCGGAGCGGCGGCAGGCGAAGCCGAGGACGGGGCGCTTCGGGTGGGGCTCGGCCGGCGCGCCCACCGGGGCCTCGATGCCCATCCAGTCGCGCACCGCCGCCACCTCGCCGAAGGGCACCCCGGTCTGGGCCATGCCCCAGGGTCCCGGGTTGAGGCCGACGATCAGCACCTCGCGCCGGCCGCGCCCGAAGCGGCGCAGGTAGGCGTCCCAGGCGGGGCGCGCGTAGATCAGCGGGTTGAGGACGTGGGTGACCGGCAAGCCGAAGCGAAGCGGCGCGAGATCGGCGAGGAGCTCGTCCGTGATGGCGGCGAGATCGGGCATGGAGCGGGGCCGGGGCGCGCGACGGGAATCGCCGGGTCGCCGGCCGGGATAACCCACCGGCGGGAGGCCCCATGACGACCGACATCGCCCGGCAGGTGGGCGCGCACCTCGAGTTCTTCGGCTACCGGCTGGAGCAGCAGGACAAGGTGACGCGCGCCACCCACGACAACCTGATGGACTTCAGCTTCTGGGAGACCGGCGGCGGGGTGATGGCCGTGGGCTGGTTCGCCTCCGAGGCCCCGCGGGCGCGCCTGCTGGAGTTCGTCAACCGCCTCAACCACGCCGCCGCCGTCACCCGCTTCCTCGTCGACGAGGACGACGACTTCCGCATGGAGGCCTTCTACCCGGGTCCCTACACCCGCGACGGCTTCGCCACCTTCTTCCAGGCGCTCCAGCACGACTGGCAGAAGCTGCTCGGCGAGCCCGAGAGCCGGGAGCTGCTGAAGTAGGCGCGCCCCGGCGCTACAATCGCGGCGATGGCCGGTTCCTCCACCCGCGACCTCGGGCGCTTCCTGGAAGACCTCCTCGACCTGCTCGACCGGGGCAGCTTCACGGCGACGTACAAGTACGCCGTGCTGCTCGGGCTGATCGACCTGTGCGTCGAGGGGGCCGACGCGACGCGGGGGGTGGCGCCGACCACGGTGACGACCCGGCAGCTCGCCGAGAAGGTGGTGGCGCTCTACTGGCCCCAGGCCCGGCCGTGGCGGTTCGAGGACGACCGGGTGGAGGTGCTGCGGCAGGTCAACATGAAGAACCGGCAGGCGAGCATCGTGAGGCTGGTGCAGGCCTTTCGTGCCCGCCACGAGGACCGATCCCCGGCCCGGGCGCGCCGGGCCGACCCGACGGGCTTCGAGAAGCTGATCCGCAAGGTCGAGTGGGAGCTGATCAAGAACCCCCTGCCGCGCTTGCAGATCATCGGCCGAGAGACGGTGCCCCTGCTCTACCGCATCGCCTGGGACCTCTCCATCGAGGGCGAGAAGCGGCGGGTGACGGCCTACCAGCGCGGCGTGGGCGACTTCGACAACCGCATCCGGCTGCTCGACGGGGTGGGCGAGGGCCTGGCCGCCCTCGGACCGCTGCTCCGCCCGGTCCTGCACCGCGAGTGGGCGGCGATGGTGGCCCGTTTCAACGACCTGCCCGAGTCGCGGCTGGAGGAATTCCTGTTCGGCAGCCGGCGCGAGGGCGTGGCCCGCCTGGCGCGTCCCCTGGCCGAGATGCAGCACGGCGACTGCTTCTATTGCGGGAGGCCGCTCAAGGGGGCCGTCGAGGTCGACCACTTCGTGCCGTGGTCCCGCCATCCCGACGACGGGCTCGACAACCTCGTGGCGGCCCACCGCTCCTGCAACGGCGGCAAGTCCGACCTCCTCGCCGCGCCGGAGCACCTGGCGCGCTGGCTCCACCGCTCCCCCGCCCGCATCGAGCGCCTGGCCCGCCACCTCGGCTGGCCGCGCGACCGCGACCGTACCCGGGCCATCTCGTCGTGGATGTACCGCCGGGTGCGCCCGGGCTCGGTGCTGTGGATCGAGGGCAACAAGCGACGCCGCCGGGTGCGCCGCGCCACCCCCGAGGACGTGGCCGCCATCGCCCGGGCCTACGGCTGGCGGTAGGCGGCTCGTTCAGTCCCCGCCGCCCGGGATGCGAGGGACG
>WGAH01000362.1 GCA_015489145.1 Deltaproteobacteria bacterium | reverse complement strand
TCCAGGTGGTGCTCGCGACGGGCTGCACGGGGCCGCTCAGCGCCGAGCTGTCCTCGAACAGGGTGCTGCCGGTGAGGGGATCGTTGGGGTTGGGCTTGCGCTTGACCGCCGACCGGCAGGGCTCCACCACCTCGCGGCAGAAGCGGCGCACCGTGCCGTCGTGGACCTGCTCGGCCAGCGCCTCCATCAGCTCGACCACCTGCCCCGCCTCCGGCCGGTCGGCCGGCTCGTAGGCGAGCATGAGCTTGAGGACCTCGCGCAGGTGCTCGCCGATCTCGTCGGGGAGGTCCGAGAAGTCGATGGCGTCCACCCGCTCGTGCAGCGCGGCCTCGTACTTCTCGGGGCGGATGTGGATCTTGCCGTAGCCCTTGAGCGCCAGCAGCTCGTAGAGGGTGACGCCGAGGCTGAACACGTCGCCCGAGGGGGCGTCGGGGTCGCCGAGCAGCCGCTCGGGCGCCATGTAGGCCGCCGAGCCGAAGGCCAGCGCCTGGGTGTGGGCCTCGCGGTCGTCGAACTGCGCCTGGGCGGTGCCGAAGTCGAGGACCTTCACGTCGCCCGCCACCGTCAGCATGACGTTGGAGGGCTTGATGTCGCGGTGGATGAGCCGCAGCGGCTCGCCGCCCTGCAGCGGCGACTTGTAGTAGGCCGCCTCCAGCGCGCTGGCGATTTGCGCCGTGAGCTCCAGCGCCACCTTGCGCGGCAGGGGGATGCCCTGGTCGGCGCAGTAGTTGATCAGGGTCTTGAGGTCGACCCCGTCGAGGTACTCCATCACGATGGCGCACTGGCCGTTGATGGAGGTGAGATCCTCGACCCGGATGATGTTGCGGTGGTGCAGCAGCCCGAGCACCCGCGCCTCGTCGCGGGATCGCTTGACGATTTCCTCGTGGTCGGACCACTTGCCGTGCAAGAGCTTGATGGCCACGACGCTCTTGAAGTTCTCGCCCGTGATCATCTCGGCGAGGTAGACCTTTCCGAAGGCTCCTTCGCTGAGTTCCTTGAGAAATCGAAAGCGGCGCCGCGGCTCCATCTGCTCCACCGGTCGGAAGGCACGGAAGGGCCCCCTCGGGGCGTCAGGCACTATACCCCAGCGGGACGGGGCGCGTGCAAGGCGCGGCCTCCGCGAGGGCCGGGGCGGCTCTCACTCGCTGCAGATGCCGTCGTCGGCCTGGGCCATCTCGGCCGCCACGTGCAGCAGGGCGAAGTACTGCACGAGGTAGTCCTCGACCTGGGGCGCCTCCTTCTTGACCAGCTTCCAGGACCACGCCCCCGTGACCAGCGAGCGGCCCCAGGGCTTGTGCCGGTCCATCGCGTCCTGCTCCCGGCCGAGGAGGATGGCGGCCACGCCCATGAGGGTGGCGTCCTCCTGGCGGTCCTCGACGAGCTCGAGGGTGTTGTAGACCTCCTCGATCGGCGAGGTGACCGACCAGTCCTGGCGCTCGAGCTGGCTGACGCGCTGGAGGTTGATCGGGCGGCGCACCGAGGCGTCCTGCTCGACGAAGAAGCGCACCCCGGCGTAGCGCGGCCGGATCGTGGGCGAGTCGCCGCAGAGGGCGTCGGCGAGGAGCACGGGCTCGGCGGCGTCCTGGAGGAGCAGGCGCAGCTTCTGCTCGTGCATCTCCTCGATGCGCCGGGCGCGCTCCACCGTGCGCTTCACCATCGCGTCGGGCAGGCCGAAGGCCTTGAAGTTGTTCTCGCGCTCGGCCTTGACGTAGCGGAGATCGAGGAGCGGGTCCTCGCGCACGACCTCGTGGGTGGCCTGGGCCTCGGTGGGCGCGATGCCGTTGCGCCCCTCCTCGTCGGGGGTCAGCTCCTCGTAGACGAGGTAGCCGGCGACCCCGCCCAGGATCGCCACCAGCGACACGTTCATCACCGTCCGCACGGCCCTACCCTCCCCGCTTCTCGATCACGTCCCGCTCGGGGACCTTCAGCCGCGTGCAGTAGCCCTCGCCCCGCACGTAGTCGCGCCACTGGTTGAACGGCGAGGTCGAGCCGTAGTTCTGCGCGTAGTAGCACACCGCGAGGAGGTGCTGGGCGACGATGCTGTAGGCGTAGTGCTGGCTGTGGTTGGCGAGGTAGCCGCCGCAGCGGTCGTTGATCTTGTCCTTGGCGGTGTATTCCTTGCCGATGCAGGTGATGTTCTTCCCGTAGAAGTCCGGCGCGCGCTCCTGCTTGGTGTCGGCCAGGTACTTGCGGTAGGCCGGCAGGACGTTGAGCATCTTCGGCTTCTTGAGGTTCGGATCGTAGCGCTGGTCGTCGTAGCCGGCGTTGTGGCTGAGGATCGTGAGCTGCACCACGGCGCCGGAGCTCTCGAGGAGCGGGTCCTCCCAGGCGTCGCGCAGCAGCTCGATGGCCGCCCGGGTGGACTGGCGCAGGTCGGTGCGCTCGTCGGCCTCGCAGCGCTGGATGCGGCAGGAGTAGTTCGTGTTGTCGACGTAGGGGGCGCGCTTGAGCACGTTGCGGACGGGCGCGTTGCGCGTGGGGGTCCAGAGCTTGTTGCTGCCCTTGAGCTTGCAGTTGCGGATCTCGAGGCCGGCGCGGTGGGCCACCTCGGGCATGAGCTGCCAGTAGCCCTTGGCGCACAGGAAGGACTGGGCGTCGGCGCGGTAGGCGGACTCCTGGTAGGGGATGGCGGCGAAGACCTCGGGCAGGCCGGCGTCGCGGAGCATGAGCACCACGTCGGCGTAGTCCTCGCGAATCTCGTCGAGGCGCGTCCAGAAGCGGTAGGCCTTGGCGTGCCAGGCGACCGACCGCATCACCCAGGCGAGGAAGTCCTCGTCCCAGTTGGAGCGCTTCTTGAGGGCCGGCCAGTCGGCCTGCTCGGCGTTGGGCACCATCACGAAGTCGTGGAAGGCCTGGTCGATGCCCTCCTTCAGCTCCGGGTCGAGGGGGGCCTGCTGCTCGAGGGTGTCGACGCGCTTGTAGACCTCCTGGCCCTCGACCACCGGGCCGAGCGGTTCCACCTCGCGCTTGAAGTACCGGACCACGCTCACGGCGACGCCGACGGTGGTCGCGAGGGCGGTGACGAGGATCGCCGGGATGAACCACGCCGGCCGCCCACGGTGGGTGTCGAGCTCCCGCACGCTGGAGGGCTGGAGCCCCGGGCTGGCCTGGCTGGCGTCCGAGAGGATGCGGCGCTGCTCCCACACGCCGAGGCGACGGGCCTCGACGAAGATGAAGGTGACGCCGCGCTCGGGCGGGCCGAGGTGGCAGGCGTCGCCCGGGGAGAGGTAGACCGGCTGGTGGATCGGCTGGATCGTCTTCCAGTCCTGGTTCTCGTGGGGCGCGACGCGCACCTGGTTGCGGCCCACCGGCGCGATGGACACCGAGCCGCCGTCGTAGGCGGTGATGACCGCCTGGCGCTCGTCGAGACCCCGGTAGCCGTCCAGGCGCAGGCCGCCGGGCCCCGGGTTGCGGCCGAGGCGCACCACCGGGCCGCGGGCGACGACGTCCTCCTGGAAGGACAGCGGCCCGTCGATGAACCGGAGGACGACGTCCCAGCGTTCCTGGCTCATGCGCCGCTCCCCTTGCGCCGGCCGCGCTCCCGCGGGGCGGCGGCGAGCTCGAGGACGACGCCGCCCTCCGCCGCGCCGGGCAGGTCGGCGAGGATGCCGTGCGGCTGCAGCGGCCTGCCGTCGACGAGCAGCCGGTAGCGCCCGGGAGGGAGGCCCAGCCAGGCGGCGAGGTGGTCGGCGAGGCTGGCCGCGGGCACGGCCACGCCCACCGGGGCGAGGAAGCGGGCCGGCGGGTCGCTGGCCGCCACCCGGATCTCGGCGCGAATCACCTCGTTGGGGACGAAGCGCAGCTCGAGCTGGCCGGCGGGATCGACCTCGGACATCGGGCGCTCCGCCGGGAGCGGGGGCTCGCCGGGACGGGCGAGGCGGTACCAGCCCGTGAGCCGACCCGCCGGGTCGAGGCGCACCGGCACGAGGTTGCCGAGCAGCCAGGCCACCGCCTCGGCGGCTGTCGCGCCCAGCGGCAGCTTCATGCGCTGTCTCTTATACACATCT
>WGAH01000361.1 GCA_015489145.1 Deltaproteobacteria bacterium | reverse complement strand
GGCCTGGACGAGGCGGACGGCGAGGTCCTCGGGCAGGGCGTCGATCTGTTCGAGGAGCCGGGTCGCCGCGGCCTGGCTGGTGGGATCGGTCATCCAGCGGACGGCGGCCTCGCCGAAGGTGGCGTCGTCGGCGTGGTTCTGGACGAGGCAGTCCGCCGCGCGGGCCGGGACCCAGGGCGGGGTGCCGACGTGGTCGACCAGCCACACGTAGTCGGTGACCGGGTCGTCGGCGATGCCGTCGGCCTCCTGGCAGGAGACCGGCGCGGACCGCTTGGAAAAGACCTGGAAGAGCTTGTCGCGCGCCGCCGTGAGGTCGGTGCGGCCCTGGTTTCCGTTGGGGTTGTGGTCGGGCGTGCGCCCGCCGTGGGCGTCGCGCACCTCCTGGATGCGCTCCTGCATCTCCGGGTCGGGCTGCGCCATGTTCATGCCGGCGTGGGGGTCGCCGGGCATGGCGTGGGGGTTCATTCCCGCGTGGGGGTCGGCGGGCTGGTCGCCGCCCTCGTCTTCGGCGTCTCCGGCGGTCGCCCCGGTCGAGGAGCGGGCGCCCTCGTCGTCCTGCCCGCCCTCGTCGGCGAGGGCGCGGGCGGCCAGCGGGGCCGCGATCCAGGCGATCACGGCGAGGCGGAAGGCGAAACCTCGGGGGGACATGGGGGCTCCTCTTGCGGCGCGCCGCGGTGCGCCCGTGCATCGAGAGCGCTAACCCGCGAACCGCGCCGGCCCCTCCGGGTCGAACCTCGACCCCGGGTCGGTCCGCTCCGCCCCTGTCGCGGATCAGCCGTCGCGGCGCCTCACGGCTTCGCCGCCTCGCCGGCGTCCTCCTCGACCGGCCGCTCCGCCAGCGCCCGCACCTCGGCCCGCTCGGCCCGCGCCAGCCGCGTCCGCGCGTCCTCGGCCAGCGGCCCGGCCAGCCCGGACCGCGCCACTTCCAGCGCCAGCCCTTCGGGCAGCGCGTCGACCTTGTCGAAGACCAGGATCGCCAGCCCGCGCTTTCCCGCGTCGCCCACCCAGGCGAGGATCTCGTCCCGCGCCTCCTCGGCGTGGCGTTCCACGAGGCACGACGCCGCCCGCATTCCCGCCCACGGCGGCTGCGTGGCGTGCTCCACCACGTAGACCAGGTCCGCCACCGGGGTCTCGCTCAGCGCCTCGACCTCGGCGCAGCTCGGCGCCGGGTCGCGTGCGCTCAGCGCCCGGTACATCGCCTCCTGGCTCGCGCTCGGCGTCCCCGCGACCGCCGCCGCGCTCCACATCCACAGGGTCGTGGCCATCATCGTCGCGCCCTCCTCACAGGGTGCCCGTGTACCGCTGCATCACGCCCTCCTGCTCGGGCGTGAGCTGGTCCTGCGGCTCGCAGCTCGACCAGCCGCACACGGGGTAGGGAAACATCAGGTTGTCGCCGAGCTCGGACTCGCACCGCGAGGCGCTGGAGCACTCCGGCGTGTCGTCGAGGGCGTCCCACCAGTCGTAGCTCGACTCGACCGGGTGGAAGAGGCCCGTGTAGTGCCCGACCTCGTGGGCCAGCGTCTCGCCGTACAGGCGGATGTCGTCCTCGGAGAAGCTGCCGTCCCCGCCGGAGTTCGCCAGCCACGAGATCACGACGGCGCTGCGCGGCGCGCTGACGAGGGCCCCCGGAATGCTGCCGGCCACGCCGTAGTAGTCGGTGGAGCCCTCGATGGTCTCGCCGATGATCACGGTGACGTCGCGGTTGTTGCCCAGGGCGCTCGCCGTCTCGATCGCGTCGCCGCCGCTGCTCGCGTAGGGCAGGTCCGCGTCGACCCCGGCGTCGACGTAGCTCACGTCGAGGCTCAGCCCGTAGGCGCCCCAGATCTCGGCCCAGCGCTCCACCGCCTGCTCGGTGGCGTCGACCACCGCGGCGTCGTCGCCCACGCCGTCGGCCCAGGCCACCGTCACCTTCACCACCCCCGACCCGAAGCCCTCGTCGACCTTGCGCTGCACCACGACGTCGGCGCCGACGTTCGACACGTAGTTCCCGCTCTCGTTGACCGTCGCCAGCCACACCGTCCAGGTGCCGTGGCTCAACAAGCCGTCCACCTCGCGCACGGGCCAGTTCACGACGGTGTCCTGCGACTCGGCGTAGATCGCCCCGGTGAGGCTGCGCGGCTCGCTGGCCCAGTCCTGCCAGTCGAGCACCACGTCGCCCACGTCGTCCTCGATGCGCTCCAGCGCCAGCAGGTAGCCGTCCTCGGCCAGGCCCGTGACGAGGAAGGCGTCCACGCCGGTGGTCACGTCGACGTCCACCGCGGCGAGGCCGTTGGCGCCGCTGGTGACGCTGACCTGCTCGGTGCGGATGCCGGGCTCGGTGGAGGTGACCTCGTCGAGGATGTCGCAGCCGGTCAGGGCGAGGAGGGGAAGCAGGAGCCGATGCATCGCCGGTTCTCCGGGAGGCGGGGGGGATGCCGCAGCATAGCGCGCCGGGTCCGCGACGGGGCCCGAGCCGGGTGCCTCGCTTGGACGGCCCGCCGCCGGAACCATTCGGAGCCGTTCCCCGTGGAACCCCCGCCGCCCCCGCGCCCGGCT
>WGAH01000360.1 GCA_015489145.1 Deltaproteobacteria bacterium | reverse complement strand
GAGGAACGGAAGTACCCGTCCGCCTCGCCCGGGCCCATCCACAGGTAGGCCGAGGGCGTGTCGCTCAAGCCCTTCCAGGTGTCCGGCGCCCCCACCACCACGTCGTCGCAGCCATCGCCGTCGAGGTCGCCCACGTCGGCGACCGCCAGGGTTCCGGGCCTGCTTTTCATGAGTGGAGGTTCCTTCCTTCGCAAGGCTCATGCCAACCTCCTCGGCCCCTCGCGCGCGGCCCGCCCGGCCGCACCTCCATCCCGCCCGGGTGAGGCCGGGAATTCAAGGGGGGATCGGCGCCGCGGACCGGCGGGACAGCACCCGGCGGCGGCGGGGCGCAGCGGGGCGACCCCGCGATTCGCCCGTGCTCGTCGCGATCCTGGTGGAGCGACCGCCGCCGACTGGTGCGGGCACGGGGCCCTCGACGGCGGTTGTCCCGAAGTGTCCCAAGGTCCAGGCAGGAGGGGCCGGGAGGCCCCTGGAGGAAGCGACGGGACGCCGCTCCCGCGGGAAGGCCGGCCGGAGGCCTCCGCTCCAAGGCCGGCGCTCCTCGACCGCTCCAACCCGGCGCATGCCGGCCGGAGGCCGGCGCTCCTGACCCCGGCACTCCTCGGCCGGCGCTCCTCCACCTCTCCTTCGCCGCGCTTGCCGCGTCCCGATCGACCGGATACCCGCCGCCCCTCACCGCCCCTCGCGGGCGACACGCTCCCGCCGGAGTTCGGCCCGCCCCGTGCTGTTTTCCGAACCGGTCCTCGAGTCCCTCCGGCAGCTCCCCGGCGCATCCCACAGCTTCGCCCGGCAGCTCGCCCACGACGACGCCGCGCCGCTTCGCGCCCTCATCGAGGACACCCTCGCCCGGGTGCCCGAGCCCGCCCGGGGCCGCTGGGGCGAGCGGCTGACCAGCGTCGACAACCGCGTGTTCTTCCAGGCCTTCGCCGAGCTCGCCACCGCGCGGCTGCTCCTCGACCGCGGCTGGCGCCTCGACGGCTTCGCCGAGCCCGGCTCCGCCCTCGCCCTGCGCGCGCCGGACGGCGTCGCCTGGCAGGCCCTCGCCTTCGGCTTCATCCGGCAGGTGCGCCCCGTCGCCGACGCGGCGATGACCGCGCGCCTCGCCCGGGCCCTCGACCGCGTCTCCTCGCGCACCCGCATCGCCGTGCTCGTGCGCCGCTGGCTCCCCCACGACTTCGACCCGGAGCCGATCCGCCAGGCCATCGACCTGTGGCTGGCCGAGGTCGACCGCGGCACCTGGGACGGCCGCTACGCCGCCTACGAGGACGGGGCGGTGAGCCTGGAATTCGCCCTCACCGGCGAGCGCACCGACCGCGGCATCGTCGCCTTCACCCTCGGCCCCTTCGACGGGCAGCGCGTCCTCGAGGCCCTCGAGCGCCGGGTCGTCTACGAGCTCGACGCGCACCGGCTCCGCGGCGGGTCCGGCCCCCTGCTCGTCAGCGCGGTGGCCGACCAGCCCTGGCGCATCTCCCGGGGCTACCTGCGCGGGCTGCTCCTCGGCACGCCCCGGCGGCAGGTCGTCGGCGAGGACGGCGTGCTGGAGTCGCTCGTCGAGCCCACCCCGGCCCCGAGCCTGTTCCGCGACCCGGTCTACCGCGACCTCGGCGCCCTGCTGCTCGTCGAGCGACCCGCCGACGACCCGGCCGCCCTCGCCGCGCGCAGCTACCTCCACCCGTGGGCGCGGCGGCCCCTCGACCCGGCCCACCTCCCGGCCCCGGTCCTCGGCGTCACCCGACGCGAGGGCGAGGCCGCCGTCGTGCGCTGGCTGTAGCGCCCGCCCTCAAGGGGAGGCCGCGGCCCGCACCGCCGCCCAGGCCCGCAGGAAGTTCTCGCCGCGAAGGCCCGCGAGATCGGCCTCGGACCAGCCGCGCCGGGCGAGCTCCGCCCACAGGGCGGGCAGGGCGCTGGCGTCGGGCAGGCCCGCCGGCGTGCGGATGAGGCCGTCGTAGTCGCTGCCGAGCGCCGTGGCCGCCCGGCCGCCGACGGCGGCGATGTGCTCGACGTGGTCGGCCACCCGCGCGACGTCCGCCGGGGAGCCGAGGAAGGTCGCGTGGAAGTTGACGCCGATGACCCCGCCGGTGGCGGCGATGCAGCGGATCTCCTCGTCGGTGAGGTTGCGGGGGTGGGCCCGCAGGGCGTAGGCGTCGGAGTGCGAGGCGATGACCGGCACCGGCGAGTCGCGGCACACGTCGAGGGTGGTGGCGCGGCTGGCGTGGGAGAGGTCGACGACGATGCCCAGCTCGCGGGCGAGGGCGACGAGCCGGCGGCCCTCGTCGGTGAGCCCGCCGCCGCCGTCGCCGGAACTGCCGGCGAAGCGGTTGGAGAAGCTCCAGGTCAGCCCGAGGATCGAGAGCCCGCGGTCGTGAAAGGCGCGCAGCTCGCCGAAGGGGTCGGCCTCGCCGAGGCCGTGGGCCCCCTCCATCGCCACGATGAGCCCGACGCCGCCGCCCTCGGCCACCGCCCGCGCCTCGTCGGGGCTCCGCACGATCCGCACCCCGTCGAGGCGGGCCGCCTCGGCCTCCACCTCGTCGAGCAGGGCCCGCGCCCGGGCGAGGTGGTCGCCCT
>WGAH01000359.1 GCA_015489145.1 Deltaproteobacteria bacterium | reverse complement strand
TGGCGCTCCTCGCCCACGCCCGCTTCCTGGCCGGCGTGCTCGAGCACGCCGGCCAGGAAGCGGGCGTGGGCGAGGAGCGCCAGGTCGAGGTCGTGGGCGGCGGCCTCGGCGCACCAGGCGCGGGCGGCCAGGGCCAGTCCCGCCTCGGCCTCGGGATCGCCGGGGCCGAGGGCGGCGCGGCGGGCGGCCAGGGCCTGCCGGGCCGGCTCGCGGAGGTCGTCGTCGGGGCAGCTCCCCCCGCCGAGTCGGGAAGCGCCCGCGCGAAGCGCGAGGGCCGCCACCTCCCAGGGCTGGCCCCCGGCCCGGCGCAGCCAGTCCAGGAACCCCGCCGCGAGCCCGGCCGCCTCGCCGTCGCCCTCCAGGGCGGCCAGCAGGGCGTCGACGTCGCGGCGGGCGTCCTCGGCCAGGGGCGCGCCGGCGGGCAGCGCGTCGCGCCAGGCCCGGGCGGCCCGCGCCAGCGCCTCGCGGTCGCGCGCCGCGGCCCGGACGAGGGCGGCGATCTCGGCGGAGGGGTCGAGGTAGGGCATCGAGCCGCCATGTTAGGCCAGGGCACCGCCGGACGGACACCGTCCCGCCGCCAGGAGGCCGCCATGCTGCACGCCGGCATCGCGCTGACGCGCGTGAGCACCGAGGACCTGCGCCGCGCCCTGCGCCACCTGGTGCGCGGCGACCTGCGGGCGCCCCTCGGCATCCACGACCTGACCCGGTGCGGCCTCCAGCCCGTCGCCGCCGACCTCCTCGACGCGCTGCGCGGGCTGGACGAGGCCGGGGTGCGCGCGGTGCTCGTCGCCGTCCTCGCCGAGCGCCGCGCCGCCGAGGAACGCGCCGACGCCGCCCGATGAGCGCGGCGCGGCCGGCGGCGGCCCGCGCCGCCCTTCCCGTCGCCGCCCTCGCCCTGCCCTTCGCCCTGTCGGGCGCCGGGGCGCTCACCCTCGAGGTCACCTGGATGCGGCGCCTGGCCCTGGTGGCCGGCAGCACCGCCGTCGCCACCACCCTGGTGCTCAGCGTCTACATGGCGGGCCTCGGCCTCGGCGCCCTGGCCGGCGGGCGCTGGCGGCCGGCGCGGCCGGTGCGCGCCTACGCCGGCCTGGAGGTGGCCGCCGCGACCTGGGCCCTCGCGTTCCCCGTCCTCGCCCGCCTCGTGGAGGGGCTGCCCCCCGGAGCGCAGGCCGCCGCCCTGCTCCTCGCCCCGGGCCTCGCCCACGGGGCCACGCTTCCCGTGCTCGCCGGGGCGCTGCGCCGCGAGGGCCGGGCGGGGGTGGCGGCGCTGTACGCCTGGAACACCGCCGGGGCGGTGGCCGGCACCCTCCTCGTGCCCTGGCTGTGGATGCCCCTCCTCGGCCTGACCGGCACCGAGCGGGTCGGGGCCGGCCTGGCGCTGCTCGCCGCCGCGCTCGCGGCGTCCCGCGTGCCGGACGCGGCGTCCCCGCTTCCCGCCGCCGACCCGGTTCCCCGGGCCGGGGCGCCCGGTGACCCGCCCCCGCGGGTGGTCGCCGCCCTCGTCGCCGCCGGCGCCGCGGGCTTCGTCGGCATGGGCCTGGAGGTGGCCTGGTCGCGCCTCGGCGCGCTGCTCCTCGGCGCCAGCGTCTACGCCTTCGCCCTGGTCCTGGCGGTGTTCCTCCTCGGCACCGCCGCCGGCGCGGCCCTCGGCGGGCGATCCCGGCGCGTCGAGCCGGGCCTGGGCCTCGCGGCGCTGGGCGTCCTCGCCGCCCTGGGCACCGCCGCCTGGGGCCAGCTCCCCTACGGCCTGGCGATGGCCTACGACGCCGCCGGTCGGGGGGCGGTGCTGCCGGCCGGCGCCCTCCTCGTCGCCGGGGCGATGGGCGGGGCGCCGGTGGCGAGCGGCCTCGTCTTCGCCCACGCCCTGCGCCTGGCCGGGCCGGACCCCGACCGCGCCGCCGGCCGGGTGCTCCTCGCCAACACCGCCGGGGCCGTCGCCGGCGCCGCCGTCACGGGGCTGGTCCTCGTGCCCGGCCTCGGCCTGCACCGCGCCGCCCGGGCGCTCGCGGCCCTCGCCGTCGGCGCCGCCTTCCTCGCCGGGCGCCGCGACGCGCAGGCGCGCAAGGGCCGGCGCACCGCCGCCACGGGCCTGGTCCTCGCGCTGTCGCTTCCCGGCTGGGACCCGGCGATTTACGCCGTCGGCCTGTTCGGGCAGCTCGACCGCTTCGCCGACCTCTCCCCCCGGGCGGTCCACCGCTTCGCCCACGAGGGGTGGAAGCTGCTGATGGTGCGCGACGGCCTGAACGCCACCGTCGCCGTGGGCGAGGGCCTTCGCTCGGGCACCCGCTGGCTCAGCATCGACGGCAAGGTGGACGCCTCCACCGGCCGGGACATGCCCACCCAGCGCCTCAGCGCCCGCATCCCCCTCGCCTTCGCCGGCCCGGAGCCCGACGTGCTCGTCGTCGGCCTCGCCAGCGGGGTCACCGCCGGCGAGGCGCTGGCCGCCGGCGCCGGCTCCCTCACCGTCGTCGAGCTGGAGCCGGCGGTGGTCGAGGCCGCGGGATTCTTCGCCTCCGTCAACCACGACGTGCTCCGAAACCCCGCCACCCGCCTCGTCCTCGACGACGCCCGCGCGGTGCTCCGGCGCGAGGAGCGCCGCTACGACGTCATCGTCAGCGAGCCGAGCAACCCCTGGCTCGCCGGGGTCGGCAGCCTGTTCACCCGGGAATACTGGCGGCTCGCCCGGTCCCGCCTGCGCCCGGGGGGCGTGTTCTGCCAGTGGGTGCAGCTCTACTCGCTGCCCCCGTCGGCCCTGCGCGGGCTGGTGCGGACCTTCGCCGAGGTCTTCGGTCGCGCCTGGCTGTTCGAGACGATTCCCGGGGCCGACGCCCTCCTCGTCGCCGCCCCGGGGCCGCTGCCGGCGGAGCTGCCCCTCGAACCGCGCCTCGACCCCGACGGCGTGCGCCGCCTCGGGGCCGTCGGGCGCCTGCACACCGACGACGACCCGTGGATCGAGTTCGAGGCGCCGCGCTGGCTGCTCCGCGAGACGGCGCGCGCCAACGAGGCCCTCATCGAGCAGGCGGGGCGCTGACCGGCTCGCAGCGGCAGTTCCCGGGCTCCTCGTCGGCCTCGTCGGGCACCGCGAAGGCGGCGTGGAGGAAGTCGAGCTTCTCGCGCAGGGCCTTGTTGGCCGGCTTGTTCACCTTGGTGTCGGGCAGCGGGCGCCAGGCCGGCGACAGGGCGGCGAGGGCGGCGTCGAGCTGCCAGCCGTGCTCGAAGGCGCGCCCCTGGAGCCGGAACACCGCCTGGAGCTGCTCCTCGCTCAGCCAGTCGCCGTCCCAGAGGTCGCGGATGCGCTCCACGTCCACCCGCAGGGGGGTGACGCGGGCGTAGCGGGCGATGGTGTCGAGGTCGGAATCCACGCCCGCCTCGCGCAGGGCCCGGCGGAAGGCGCGGGCGTCGGCGTACTCCTCGTCGATCAGGTCCTCCAGGACGTCGGCGTAGAGCCCCTCCCGCTGGAGCCGCGCCGCCACCTCGCCGCTCATCGCGTAGCGCACCGGCGCGAAGACCTGCTGCGCGAAGACGTTCTGCACGAAGAACAGGAGGACGAAGGCCATCGCCCCGGACAGCAGCGGCGTGGACACCCAGCCCGAGGCGATGCGGGCGAGCACCCCGTAGCGGATGTTGCGGCCGCCCTTGGCCAGGCCGATGCCGATGACCGCGCCGATGACCGCCTGGGAGCTGGAGACGGGCACCAGCGGGATCGTCGGCAGGCCGCGGGCCGCCAGCCAGCTCTCGAGCGACTCGCTGGCGAACAGGAACAGCACGATGGCCTGGGCCAGCACGACGATGAGGGCCGCCACCGGCGACAGCTTGAACACCTCGTTGCCGACCGTGAGCATCACCCGCTTGGAGTAGGTGAAGACGCCCACGGCGATCGCGATGCCGCCGAGGAGGAAGAGCTGCTGGGCGCCGCTCAGGGTATAGCCGCCGGGCAGGGTGAAGGGGGCGAGGGGGTTGGCCGGGACGAAGACGCCGACGACGTTGGCGATGTTGTTGGCGCCGAGGCTGTACGAGGCGAGGATGCCCACGACGAACAGGCCCACGCGGGTCGCGTTGTCGAGGCGGAAGATGCGGACGGGCACCCGGGCGAGGAAGGCCTGGGCGATCTTGAGCATGACGGCGGCGAAGGCGGCGGACAGCAGCGGGCAGACCACCCAGGAACCGACGATGCGGCTCAGCGAGCTCCAGTCGGTCATCGCCCCGGCGAAGAAGTTCCAGCCGATGATGGCCCCGACGATGGCCTGGGAGGTGGACACGGGCAGGCCGAGGCGGGTCATGGCGGTGACGCTCAGCGCCGCGGCCAGGGCCACGGTGAAGGAGCCCGGCAGCGCGTTGACGGAGCCGAGCTTGCCGAGGGTGTGGGCGGCGCCGGCCCCCCCGAGCACCGCCCCGACGATCACGAAGACGCTGCACGCCACCGCGGCGGTGCGAAAGCGCAACATGCGCGAGCCCACCGCCGTGCCGTAGACGTTGGCCGCGTCGTTGGCCCCCAGCGACCAGCCGAGGAACAACCCGCTGAGCAGGTAGACGAAGAACATCAGACCGAGCGCTTGATCGTCGCGATGCCGAGGATCGCCGCCACGTCCTCGGCGAGGTCGCTGAGCTGCTCCAGCTTGTCGGCGAAGTACCGGAGCTGGGCCTTGTGGCTCAGGTGCAGCTCGGAGGAGCGGAAGATCGCCTTCTTGAGCTTCAGCGCCGCCCGGTCGGCCTCGCCCTCGTAGAAGTAGACCTTGTTGAGCGGGTCCTTGACCTGGTTGAGGTCCTGGAAGTAGGCGCGCACGGCGACGACGAGCTGGTCGGCGGCGGCGACGGACTTGTCGAGGAGCGACAGGAAGCCGGCCCGGAACTCGGGCGGGATCTCGGGCATCTCCACCTCGAACTTGCCGAGGATGCCCTTGGCCATGTCGATGATGCTGTCGGTCTCCTCGAGGATTTGGAGCACGTCGCCGCGGGACTCGGGCAGCAGCGACCAGGTGTAGAGCGCCGTCTCGACGCTGCGGCTCACGTCGTCGGCCTGGCTCTCCAGGTCGCTGATGCGCTCGAAGCGGTCCTCGAACTCCTCGATCTCGCCGGCGATGTAGGCGCGGACGGCCTCCTGCATCACCAGGACGCCCTGGGCGACGAGGTCGAGGAAGGCGTCCACCTGGGACTCGAGGGCGCGGGCTCGGCCGAAGGGAAGCTGCATGGCGGGGAC
>WGAH01000358.1 GCA_015489145.1 Deltaproteobacteria bacterium | reverse complement strand
GTGACGGGGGGGCCGACGGCGGCGGCGACACCGGCGCGGTGGACACCGGCGGCGGCGACACGGGCGGCCCGGACACCGGCGACACGGGCGCGGTGGACACCGGCGGCGAGACGGGCTCCACCGACTGGGAGGGCACCGGCTACGACGTGGGCGACGTGGCCTACGACCTCGCGGCCACCAGCCAGGACGGCACGCCCTGGTCGCTCTACGCCACCTCCGGGGCGGTGCTCCTCGTCGTCGGCAACATGTACGACAGCCTCACCGTCGACACGATGAGCTGGTGGGGCTCGGTGGCCGCCGACGCCTCCGGGGTGACGGCGGTGGCCTTCATCGGCCTCGACGAGGGCGCGGGGACCGCCGACACCACCGACGCCGCCGGCTGGGCCTCCGAGTACGGCATCCCGGTGGTGCTGACCGACGCCGCGCTGACCACCTGGTACGAGTGGGCCCAGGGGCGGCAGCTCCGCTCCTACCTCATCGACGCCGACAAGGTCATCGTCTGGACGGCCGACGGCTACGCCTCCGAGTCCGCCGTCCGCGCCGCGGTCGCCGACCTCGGCGGGTAGCCGCGCGGCGCTTCCCGGCGGTCAGGAGCCGGCAGCCTCCCGCAGGGCGGCGGCGATGCGGGCGGCGGTGGCGGGGCCGATGCCGGGGACCTCGGCGATCTGCTCGGCGGTGGCGGCGCGAAGGGCGCGCAGGCTGCCGAAGTGCCGCAGGAGCGCCTGCCTCCGGGCGGGTCCCACCCCCGGGATGCCGTCGAGGGCGCTGCCCAGGGTGCGCTTGCGGCGCACCTTGCGGTGGTAGCCCACCGCCTCCCGGTGGGACGCGTCGCGCACGGCCTGGAGCAGCCGCAGGGCCTCGCTTCCGGCGGGGAGGCGCACGGGGTCGCGCACGCCGGGCAGAACCACCTTGTCGAGGGCCTCGCGGTCGCCCCGGGCGCGCTCGGCGCGGGGCTTGGCGAGGCCGATGACGCTCACCCGGGGTCCGGTCCAGCTCGGGTGGCGCTGGTCGCGAATGCCGAGCTCGGCCATGACGGCCAGGGCGGCGTTGAGCTGGCCCTTGCCGCCGTCCACCACCAGCAGGTCCGGCAGGTCGGCCTCGGCCAGCGCCCGGCGCAGGCGGCGGCCGAGGATCTCGCGCATGGTGGCGAAGTCGTCGGCGCCCTCGACGGTCTTGACCCGGTAGCGCCGGTAGCGGGCCCGCTCGGGGCGGCCGTCGACGAAGACCACCATCGCCGCCACCGGGTCGCTGCCCTGGATGTTGGAGTTGTCGAAGCACTCGATGCGTCGGGGCAGGGTGGGGAGGCGGCAGGCGCGCTGGAGCTCGACGAGGGCCCGCTGGCTTCGGTCGGCGGCGCGGGCGCGGCGCTCGAAGGCGGCCCGGGCGTTGTCGCCGGCGAGGTCGAGGAGGGAGCGGCCGGCGCCGCGGCGGGGCACCCGGAGGCGCACGCTCCCGCCGCGCCGGGAGCCGAGCAGCTCGGCGAGGACCTCGGCGTCGTCCGGCTCGAAGGGGAGGAGCACCTCCGGGGGCACGGCGGCCTCGGCGTACCAGTCGAGGAGCAGGTCCCGCAGGAGCGCCGGGTCGGGGTCGGCGGCCCGGGCGAAGTGGCGGACGAGCACCTCCTGGAGCTGGCCCTCCCGCACCGGCGCGACGGCCACCGCCCCCTTCGGCCCGTCGCGGTGCAGGCCCCAGGCGTCCCGGGAGCCGAGCCGCGTGTCGACGACGTGCTGGCGCTCGATGCTCGCCTCGATGGCGGCGACGAGGTCGCGCAGGCGCGCCGCCTCCTCGAAGGCCTCGGCCTCCGCCGCCTCGGCCATGCGCCGGCGCAGGCGGTCCACCAGCTCCCGGCGGCGACCTTCGAGGAACAGGATGCTCTCGTGCAGGACGGCGTCGTAGTCCTCGCGGGTGCAGGCGCCGACGCAGGGGGCGAGGCAGCGGCCCATCTGGGCGAGGAGGCAGGGGCGGTCGCGGCTGTTCAGCTCGCGGTCGGAGCAGGTGCGGAGGGGGAAGCGGCGGTTGAGGAAGTCGAGGGTGGCCCGGGCCCGGGAGGCCGAGGCGAAGGGGCCGAAGTGGCGCAGGCGCTCGCCGGCGCGGGCCGGCCGGATGCGGCGGACGAGGCGCCAGCGGGGCCAGTCGGCGGCGAGGTCGACCTGGAGGTGCAGGAAGCTGGCGTCGTCGACGAGCTTGACGTTGTAGCGGGGGCGGTGCTTCTTGATCAGCGTGTTCTCGAGGAGGAGCGCGTCCTTCTCGGTGGGCACCACCACGAAGTCGACGGCGCGGGCCGCGGCGAGGAGGAAGCGCACCATCGGCCGCTCGTCGTGGCCCGCGAGGTACTGCCGGACCCGGGCGCGGAGGTCGCGGGCCTTGCCGACGTAGAGCACCTTGCCGGCGCCGTCGCGGAACAGGTAGACCCCGGGCGAGGCGGGAAGGCGGGCGACCTGCTCGTCGAGGGACTCGCTCACGGCGCGGTGGGGGCGGCCGGCTGGAGCGGGTCGCCGTCGACCTTCAGCTCGATGGGTCCCCGGCGGAACCGCGCGGCGTCGAGGTTGAGGCACTGCCGGGCGGAGGCCAGCTCGGCGCAGAGGCGGTGCACGGCGTCGTCGACCGGGGCCGCCACGTCGAGGGGGGCGACGCCGAGGGGGCGCCCGTCGAGGGTGATGGTCGCGCCGGGCGGATCGGAGTCCACCCGGGTGGTGGCCCCGGTGGGAGCGGGAGATGCGGCGGGCGGATCGTCCCCGGACCCGAGCACCACGGCGAGGATGACGGCCGCCGCCGCGACGATGGGCAGGACGACGAGCCAGGGGCGGCCGCCGTCCATCTCGTCGAGCTCCATGCCGCGGATCGGGGTGGTGTCCAGCTCCCGGCGCACCTCCTCCAGGCTGCGCGCGGGCTCGGTCCACTTGCCGTCGCCGAGCTCGGCCTCGCGGCGGCTGTCGCCGGTGACGCCGGTGGCG
>WGAH01000357.1 GCA_015489145.1 Deltaproteobacteria bacterium | reverse complement strand
GCGAGGGGGCGGGTGGCGGAGCCGAGGAGGACGCCGAGGCCGGCGGCGACGGGCAGGCCGACCCCGGCGAGGCGCAGCAGCCGCTGATCCGGCCGCGCGCCGCCCGCGCCGCCCCGCGCGCCGGTTAGGCGGAGCCGACCATGCCGGAGCCGTCCCAGTCCCTCGATCCCCGCGCCGTGCTCCTGTGGCGGGTGCAGCGGCTGCTGCGCCTCGCCGGGGTCGGCCTGCCCGTCGCCGCCGGCCTCGGCGTCCTCCTCGGCTCCGCCACCCGCCCCCTCGCCGGCGTGGTGGTCGCCGCCGCCCTCCTCGCCTGGCAGCTCGGCGTGGCCCTGGTCTGGCCGCGCCTCGCCTGGGAGGCCTACCGCTACGAGGTCCGCGAGCACGACCTCCTCGTGCGCTCGGGCGTGCTGTTCCGCCGCTGGTCGGCGATCCCGCTGTCGCGCATCCAGCACGTCGACACCCGCCAGGGACCCGTCGAGCGGCTCTTCGGCCTGAGCCGGCTGCTCGTGTTCACCGCCTCGGGCATGCACGCCGACGGCAGCATCCCGGGCCTCGCCGCCGAGCGGGCCGAGGCCCTTCGCGACGAGCTGAGCCGCAGGGGCGGCGATGACGGCGTCTGAGCCGGCCCCGGGCGGCGAGCGCCCCGAGGAGAGCTGGCGCGCCCTGCGGCCGGCCAGCCTGCTGATCAACCTGCTGCCGACGGCCTGGCGCACGGCCCGGGACGCCTGGCCCCTGCTGGTCGCCCTGGTCATCGGCGGCGAGGGCTCCGGGATGCCCGCCGCCGAGCTGGCGGCCCTCCTCGCCTTCTTCGCCCTGGCCGCCGGCCGCACCGCCGTCCACTGGGCCACCCTGCGCTACCGCGTCCACGACGGCCGCCTCGAGATCAAGAGCGGCCTGCTGCACCGGCAGGCCCGCAGCATCGACCCGGCCCGCATCCAGAACGTCGAGCTGGTCCAGAACGTCTTCCACAAGATGGCCGGCCTCGTCGAGCTTCGCATCGAGACCGCCGGCGGCGCCAGCACCGAGGGGCTGCTGTCGGCGGTGACCGTGCCCGAGGCCCGGGCGCTGCGCGAGCGGCTGGAGACCCTGGCCGGCCGGCCGATGCGTCCCGCCGAGGAGGCGGCGGGGGACGTGCTCGTGGAGAACGGTCCCGCCGAGGTGATCGCCTACGGCCTCACCCGGCGCACCGCCGGCGTCGTCGCCCTGTTCACCGCCATCGTCTTCGAGGGCCTCGGCCGCCTCGGCGGCGACGACCCCCGGCAGCTCGCCTGGGCCATGCGCCCCCGGGTGATGCTGGCGGCCCTGCTCCTCGCCTTCGCCGCCTCCTGGCTCCTCGGCGTCGGCCACTCCCTGCTCCGCAACCACCGCTACCGCCTGGTGCGGGACGGCGAGCGCCTGGTCACCGCCCGGGGCCTGCTGACCCGGCGGCGCGTCGAGATCCCGCTCCGCAAGGTGCAGCTCGTGCGGGTCGACGAGCCCCTGGTGCGCCGCTCGATGGGCTACGCGACGGTGCTCATCGAGACCGCCGGCCTCGGCGTGGTCGAGGGACGGGTGCCGCAGGCCGAGGGCATCGCCCCCATGGTGCCCCGGGACGACCTGAGCCGGCTGACCCGGGTGGCGATTCCCGCCGCGGACCTCGACCCGTGGACCGACGCGCTGCGGCCGGCCCACCGCCGCGCCCTGGGCCTGGCGGTTCTCGGGCGGGCGGTCCGCACCGCCGTGCTCGCCGGGCTGCTGACGGCGCTGGTCGGCCCGTGGGGGCTCGCGGCGCTGGCGATGTTGCCCCTCGCGCTGCCGGCGGGCTGGCTGACCTGGCGCTGGCAGCGATGGCGGGTGGGCGCGCGCTGCGTGGTGGCCCGCCGCGGCTGGCTCGACCGCCGCACCTGGATCCTCGACCGGGCCAAGATCCAGAGCGTCCACGTCGTGCAGGGTCCGCTGCTGCGCCTCCTCGGCCTCGCCCGGCCGGTGGTGCGGGTGGCGGGCTCCACCGTGGCCCTGCCCGAGCTCGCCCTGGCCGAGGCCCTGGCGGTCCTCGCCGAGCTGGCCGAGCGCCGCCTACCCGCCGAGGAGCAGCCGCACGGCGAGCACGCTGCCGACCACCCCGGCGAGGTCGGCGAGGAGCCCGGCCCAGACCGCGTGCCGGATGCGGACCACGCCCACGCTGCCGAAGTAGACGGCGAGCACGTAGAAGGTCGTCTCGGTCGAGCCGTTCATCGTGCTGGCGAGCAGGCCGATCGTGCTGTCGGGGCCGTGGGTCTCGATGAGCTCGGCGGTGATCGCGAAGGCCCCCGAGCCGCTGAGCGGCCGGAGCAGCGCCAGGGAGAGCACCTCGGCGGGCAGGCCCAGGGGCTCGGTGAAGCGGCCGACGAAGCCGGTGATGCGGTCGAGCCCTCCCGAGGCGCGCAGCATCCCCACCGCCGACAGGATGGCGACCAGGTAGGGGATGATCGTCACGGCCAGCGAGAAGCCCTCGCGCGCGCCGCTCACGAAGGTCTCGTAGACCCGCACGCCGCGCAGCACGCCGACGAGGAGCATGCCGAAGATCAGGGCGGGGATGATCCAGGCGCTGGCCCGCTCCCCCAGGACGTAGACGGCGGCGACGAGAGCGACGAGCCCACCGAGGAAGGCCCCCAGCGGCAGCAGGTCGGCGAGCAGTGAGCCCTCCGGGGGGCGGCGTCGGGCGGCGTCGGCGGCGCGCTGCGCCTCGGGGGCGCGAAAGGGCGGGAGCCGCCGCAGGGCGAGGGCGGCGACGATGCCGACGGCGGTGGACAGGCCGGTCGCCGCCAGGGTGGTGGGGAAGATCGCCGCCGGGTCGGCGGAACCCTTGAGCGCCCTCAGCCCGATGATGCCGGTGGGGAGCAGGGCCAGGCCGCTGGTGTTGATCGCGAGGAACAGCACCATCGCGTCGGTGGCGGTGCCCTTCTCGGCGTTGAGGGCGTCGAGCTCCTTCATCGCCTTGAGGCCGAAGGGGGTGGCGGCGTTGCCGAGGCCGAGGGCATTGGCCGCCATGTTCATCACCATCGCCCCCATCGCCGGGTGGTCGGGGGGAATCTCCGGGAACAGCCGCGCGAGCACCGGCCGGATCAGCCGAGCGAGAAAGGCGAGGCCGCCGGCCTCCTCGACGACCTTGACCAGCCCGAGGAACAGGGCGATGTAGCCGACGAGGCCGATGGCGAGCTCGACGGCGGTGCGGGCGCCGTCGAGCGCCCCCTGGCCGACCTCGGCCGGCGTGCCGTCCAGGGCGGCAAACCCGAAGGCCAGGGCGACGATGGCGAAGAAGACGAGGTTCATCGGTCGTCCCCGGAAGCGGCGCTACAGGCGCCAGGCCAGCAGCAACGCCAGGGCCAGGGCGATGTCGCCCGGGTCGAGGGAATCGAGGGCGAGGGGGCCGAGGTCCACCGCCTCGATGGCGCGCCGGCCGGTGGGCGGCAGGGGCGGCTCGACGAAGCGCTGCGCCTCCCAGGCCTCCGGGCCGCCGGCGAGGGGATCGCCCGGGTCGACGGCCACCGCCGACAGGTAGGCGATGGTCCGCATCAGCTCGGGCTCCAGCTCCTCGTGGCGGAAGCGGGCCGCCAGCCAGTCCCCGCGGGGGCCGGCCCGAAGCGGCCCGCCGAGGGAGACGAGGGCGAGGGTGCGGTCGCGGAGCAGGTCGTGGGCGTGCAGCGCGACGACGGCGGAAAAGGCCCGCTCGCCGGGGGCGAGGATCGCGAGGCGGGCCGCCGGGTCGGGCAGCTCGGCGAGCAGCGCCTCGGCGAGGGCCACCGCCGCCTCGGGGTCCGGGGCCGCGGGGTCGGGCGCCGGAAAGCGCGCCAGCTCCCCGAGGTCGGGAAACGGCCGGTCGAGGGCTTCGGCCATCGCCTCGCGTCCGGGCAGGTCCAGCCCCACGAACACGACGTGGGCGAGCTTTCGGGCGAGGGCGGCGCGAACCGCCCCGGCGCGGGCGGCCACCGCGTCCCAGTCGGCGCCGGGACCGAGGACGGCCTCGGGGTCGAGGCCGAGGAAGGCCGGGTCGTCCATGAGGACCTCGCGGCCGGCCTCCACCGCGTGCCGCCAGCGGGCCGCCGGGTCGGGCAGGCGCGCCAGGGCCTCGACCAGCGCCCGCTCGCCCTCGCGGGCCGGGGCGGGGATCGCCTCCGGGTCCGGGTCGAGGATCAGCCGCTCGGGCCGCCGCCAGGCCGGGTGGAAGGGGACGGGGGCCAGGCGGCGGGCCCAGTCGTCCCGGTCGCCGCCGGCCGCCTCGACCTCGCCGCGGATCAGGGTGGCGAGGATCACCTTGAACAGGCGCTCGCCGTCGTGCTCCGGCGGGCGGGGCAGGCTGAGCCAGGCGGCCCAGGCGGCGAGCCCCAGGGCGACCAGCTCGACGGCGGCGTCCAGGCTCACGCGGGCTCCTCGCCGCCGGCGGCCGAGGACAGCGCCCAGGCCGGCACCTCGCCCTCGCCCGTCTCGCGCCAGCGCTTCAGCAGCAGGTACAGCGCGGTGTAGAGCGCGAGGAACTCCCAGAAGGGCTTGTCGTTGATCGTGAACTCGACGAAGGACCAGGCCGCGTAGCCGAGCATGGCCGCCGGCATGGTCCAGGCGAAGACCTCGGCCTCGGTGCCGCGGGCGAGGCGCACGGTCTCGCCCGTCATGCGGACGACGGCGAGGACGATGGCGCCGAACAGCAGCAGCCCCGGCAGGCCGTAGTGGGCGATGATCTGCCAGAAGATGCCGTGCGGGTAGTCGTAGAGGGACTGGGCCACGTAGTTGTTGTACTGCGGCAGCAGGGTGTCGTAGCCGCCGGCGCCGATGCCGAGGCCCCAGGTGTCGCGGAACATCTGGAGGCAGACCAGCCAGTTGAGCTGCCGGTAGTTCTGGTTCAACGAGACGTTGCTGCCGATACGCATGAGCGCCTTGGCGCTGTCGCCGAGGTTGAAGGCGATGCCCAGGGCGAAGACGAGGGCGGTGCCGAGGGCGAAGCGGACGAACCACCGCCGGAACAGCGGGTGGGCCAGGGCGGCGAGGATGCCGCCGATGAGGGTGGCGTAGGCGCCACCCCGGGAACCCGACTTGAGCATCATCAGCAGGATGAAGAAGCCGGCGGCCACGTAGGCGGCCCGCCACAGCCGCTTCCGGGCGAGGAGCGCCAGGCCGAAGGTGCTGTGGATGATGAACATGAGGTTCATCGCGAACCAGTTGGGCTGCTGGCCCAGGCCGGTCTCGCGCCCGCCGCCGGCGGCGGCCTTGAAGGTGACGTCGCTGGTCTGGATGCCGAGCGCGTCGGTGGCGATGGCGAGCACCCCGATGAGGACGCAGGTGATCACCCAGGCGTCGAGGACGAAGCGGAAGTCGCGCCAGGTGCGGACGAAGGCGAGGATGACCACCGTGTTGGCGAGCACCATCGCCATCGGGAGCAGCTCGCTGATGCCGTCGCCGCGGTCGACGCTCCAGAGGATCGACAGGCCGACGAAGGCGGCGAAGGCGAGGTAGGGGCCGCGCCAGGGCCAGGGCTGCCACAGGCGCCGGCCGTGCAGCGCGGCGTGGAAGACCAGCCCCACCAGGCACAGGCCGAGGGCGGGCTCGAAGGGCCCGATGCCGATGCGGCCGACGCGGAAGAAGACCAGGGAGCCCGTGGACAGCAGCCGGGCGCCGACGAGCAGGGCGACGCCGAGGAGGGGGCGGTCGATGACGACGACGACGGCGACGAAGCCGGCGACCAGGGCGACCGGCAGCTTCGGGTCGAGGGCGAACAGGGCGACGAGGAGGAGCTGCACCGCCAGGATGGCCGCCAGCCCCGCCGGCCCGCCGGCGAAGGCCGTCCAGCGGG
>WGAH01000356.1 GCA_015489145.1 Deltaproteobacteria bacterium | reverse complement strand
CCCTAGAGCGATGCGAGGAGTCCGGCTCCATCTACTGGCGGTGGAAGCCAGAGTAGCTCCGGCGATTTCGCTGATCGCATGGATGCCAGGAACCAGTATTCGGAGGCGGATGCTTGCGGGCCGTCCCTGCGGGGCGCCTCAGCGGCTCGGGCCGTCGTAGAGGCGCACGACGCGGTAGCGGTCGTCCTCGGCGGCGACGGTGCCGAAGCGGCGCAGGGCGCCGGCGACCTCGATCCACTCGTCCTGCATGAGCACGTCCCGGTGGATCACGGCCCAGCGCACCCCCTGCGCGCGGGCGGCCTCCGCCAGGGCCTCGGGGGGGGCCTCGCCCTCGCGGACGTGGCGGGCGGCCCGGGCCACCTCGAGACCGGCGCGGTTGATGCCGGTGTTGAGCGATCCGACGATGGGGTGGCCGTGGAGCACCTGCTCGTAGAGGTAGGCCCGCGAGGCGGTGGGCGGGAGGTTCATCACGGCGCCGTCGGTGCCGTCCATCGCGGCGAGGGCGCCCTTTTCGGGCACCGGGCTCACCGCGGGCAGCCCCCGGACGGGCGAGGCGAGGAGCACCTCCGCGGCGACGGCGAGGGCCCAGGCCGGGTGCAGGCGGTCGGCGAGGACGGCGAGGCCGAGGCTGCTGACGCCGACGAGGCGGTAGAGCAGGCTCAGCGAGTCGAAGCCGGGCAGGCCCTCGAGCAGCCGGTAGGGCAGGGGCAGGGCGAGGCCTCGCGCCCCGAGGGCGAGGGGGTGGCCGTCCACGACGACCACGGGGCCGAGGGCGAGGACGACCCCGCCGACGATGGCGAAGACCCAGGCCCCGGCGGTGCCCGGGCGGCGGCGGGCGCCGAGGACAGCGAGGACGAGGAGCGCCCAGCCGAGGTAGGCGGTGTGCACGTAGTCGCTCGGGTTGCCCTGGAGGTGGGCGAAGTCCGGCGAGCGGAAGTCGCCGGGCACGACGAGGGTGCGCGGGTCGGCCGCCCCGAGGGTGCGCCGGATGCGCGCGAGGTCGGCGGCCTGCTTGATGTCGACGAGGCCGTCGTCGGCCAGGGCGGTGGCGCGCTCGGCGCGGGCGACGGGCAGGGCCACGGCGAGGGCGACCAGCCCGGCGGGAACGAGGCGCGCGGCGCGCACCCGGAAGGGGATGCCCTCGAAACCGACGAGGAACAGCCCCAGTCCGAGGAGGGCCGCGCCGACGCCGGCGTACCAGCCGCCGATGGCGGTGACGGCCAGCGCCAGCCCGGCGAGGGCGACGCGCCCGGCGCCGCCCCGCCGCAGGGCTGCCAGCAGGGCGAGGGCGGCCAGGGGAAGCCAGGCGGTGCTCGCCGCCTCCGAGGCGCCGTCGTGGAGGTTGGCGAGGGCCACCGGGGCGAGCTGCCAGCCCACCCCGGCGATCCAGCCGTGCCCGCCCATCGCCCGGCCGAGGCGGTCCGCCGCCCAGCCGCCGACGGCGAGGTGCCCGAGCACCACCGCCGCGTAGGCGACCACCGGCCCCGCCAGCCGGGTGAGGGGCAGGGCGAGCAGCGCGTTGAGGGGGTCGGCGACGGCGATGCGGCCGCCCTCGGGGAAGTCGAGGAGGTTCGTCCAGGTCGGCAGCGGCCCGTGGTGGGCGACGAACCACAGCCCCCACAGGCTGTTCCAGGCGTCGGATCGCGGCGCGCCGACGACGAACCCGGCCGGGTCGCGGGCGAGCGGCCAGGTGATCGCCACGGCCAGGGCCGCGTAGACGAGGAGCCTGCGCGCCGGGTCCGGGAGGGCGGGCCGCCTCACCGGGCCCCTCAGGGCGTGGCGGCTTCGGGCGGCGGCGGCAGCACGCGGGGCTCCCGCGCCCCCTGCCCGCGCAGCTCCAGCTCGGTGACGACCACCGGCGGCACGATCCAGGTGGCGGGCAGGCCGCCCACCGGGCCGAGGTTGAAGTTGCCCGACCCCGGCGCCGCCTGCATCACCCCCACCGGCGCGCCCACCGCGCCGGCGGCGGCGATGTCGCGCAGGACCCGCCGGTCGACGCCGACGAACTGGAGGCCGCGCACCGGCTCGGTGCGGCCGTCGGCGTAGAGGCGGTAGGCCTCGACGGGGCGCGTGAGGCCCGGCAGGGGGCCCTCGCCGGAAAAGGCGACGTGGAAGTCCTCGGCGAGGGCGGGCGGCTCGAGCCGCCGCACCACCAGGACGTAGTCGAGACCGGCCTCCCGGGCGAGCTGAAGCGCCTTCTTGCGGAGCTTGCGCTCGCTGCGGCCGCGGGGCGGCTTCACCTCGACGACGCCGGGCATCCCGACGCGCCGGTCGGTGCCGAGGGCGCGGCCGTGGCCGTTGCTGCCGGCGAGGTCCTTGCGCGGCACCCGGCTCATGAGCAGGTCGCGCACCACCCCGTCGCGCACCAGCTCGACCCGCCGCGCCGGCACCGCCTCGAAGTCGTAGGCGTAGCTGCCGGCCTCGCCGGGCCAGGCCGTCGGGTCGTCGACCACCGTCCAGCCCTCGGGCAGCAGGCGCCGGCCGATGCGGGCCGTGGGGGGGCCGGCGTCGCCGCCGCTGGGGTCGTAGGG
>WGAH01000355.1 GCA_015489145.1 Deltaproteobacteria bacterium | reverse complement strand
GTCAGATGTGTATAAGAGACAGACCGCGATCGCCCCCCGGCCGCGCTCGATGCGCGCCTCGCCGCCCACGGCGTCGACGACCCGGGTGACCGCCCCGGCCTCGTTCCGGTCGACGCGCAGCCGCCCGCCCCGGGGGTCGACGATCTCCACCACCCGGCCGGCGGCGTCGCGGCGGTAGGCCCAGGCGCGCCCGGCCCGCTCCACCGCCACCACCCGGCCGGCGGCGTCCCGCTCCCAGCGGGTGACCCGGCCGACCGGGTCGACCACCCGCACCACGCGCTCGGCGGCGTCGCGTTCCCAGCGCCACCGCCCGCCCCCCGGAAGGCCGAGGGCGACGACGCGGCCGGCCGCGTCCCGGTCCACGGTCCAGCGTCGCCCGGCCGGCGAGCGAATCGCCAGGCCCCCCTCGCGCTCCTCGACGCGGGTGAACAGCCCCCGGGGGTCCTGCCAGGCCACCACCCGCTCGCCCGCCGGCGAGACCGCGTACCAGGCCCGGGCCACCCGCCCCAGCGCGTCGCGCACCTCGACGCAGCGGTCGCCGAGGTCGCCCGGCGCCACCTCCCGCACCGCCAGCACGTTGCCGTGGGCGTCCCGCACCCGCAGGGCGCGCCCCCAGTCCAGGGCCACCCGGGCGGGCCCGGGGCCGACGAGGTCCACCACCCGGCCCGCCTCGTCGTAGCGCACGCGCACCACGAGGCCCCCCGAGCCCAGCAGCCCCACGAGGCGCCCGGCGTCGTCGTAGAGAAAGCGGGTGCGCCGCCCGCCGCCCGCCACGACGGCCTCGAGGCGCCGCCCCTCCCAGGTGGCCGTCACCCCCGGCGGCTCGGCGGCGGGCTCCGCCGGCCGGCCGTCCCACCGCCAGGCGCCGCCCTCGAAGGTGCGGACCACCCCCGGCGCGTCCTCCTGCTCGACGTAGAGCCCGCCCGAGGCCGGGTCCACCAGGATCACGGCGTCGCCCACCCCCGGCGGCAGGGTGCCGATCCAGGTGGGCCCGTCCGGCCCGAGGAGCGCCGGCGGCCGGGCGAGGGCCACCCCCAGCCACCACCACATCGGGGCCTCAGGGCGCCGCGAACAGCATCATGGCCCCCCAGACGCCCGGATCGTCGGCGCCCGGGTCGGCCGCGCTGTTCGCCAGCAGCGCCTCGCGCGCCTCGCCGAGGGCCCGCGAGGCGGCGCGATCCCGGTTGAGCGCCTCGAAGAACCCGTCCACGAGCCGGGACAGGGCCCGGTCGGGAATCGGCCAGCCGACCACGACCACGCCCCGGGCCCCGGCGTCGAGGAAGGCGCGGGCGCGGTGGAGCTGCTGCTCGGAGGTGGCCTCGGCGGTGATGACGACCAGCTCGCAGCGCAGGGGCAGGGCGCGGATCTCGGAGAGGCTCAGCGCGCCGTCGGCGAGCAGGAAGCCGCCATCCGGGGCGGGGCGCACGTCGGAGACGTGGACGTAGCGGGCGCCCGGCACGAGGGCCTCCCAGCGTTCCCGGGTGAGGTCGGCGCCGACGAGCACCTCGCGGAACTCCTTGCCGAACTGGTGGCTCGCCGCCCGGATGTCGTCGGGGAGGGGCACGTCGGGCTTCGCCGCCTCGGCCGCCTCGCCAGAAGCCGGGGCCGCCGCGCCCCCGGCCTCGGTCCCGCCGGAAGCGGCCTCGCCGGGCGCGCCTTCCGCGGCGGCCTCCTTCCCGGCATCGCCCGACGCCTCCGCCCCTCCGGCGTCCCGCGGCGAGGCCACCGCGAGGTAGTCCGGCTTGTAGGACGCCGGCGGCTCGCCGGGCCGCGCGACGGCGGCGAGGGAGGGCGCGGCGGCCACCGACCGGATGTCGGCGAGGAAGCGCAGCCCCGAGGACTGCTCCGGGAAGGTGGTGAAGGGGAAGCTCTCGAGGGCCGGCGGGCCGACGACCAGGTAGCGGCCGTAGCCGGTGAGCGCCTCGGTGAAGGGGTCGAGGAGGGCCGCGCGCAGGCGGTCCCCGTAGCGGAAGTCGGCGCGGGCCGGGACCTCGGCGGCGGCGACGAGGGCGGCGCGGTGGGAGGCCGCCAGGCCCAGCAGCTCGCCGGCCGGGCCGAGGTCGGCGCCGGCCACGCGCTCCGGCGTGACCACCAGGCCCCAGAGGCGGCCGTCCTCCACCGCGTAGGACAGGAGCACGGTGCGCGAAAGCTCGCCCCGCAGGGCCTCGACGCCGGGGACGGGCCCGCCGCGGAGCCCGGTGCCGGACGCACCGAGGGCGGCGTTCTCGGCCTCGGCGAGGGCCGCGAGGGCGGCGTCGGGGGGCGGCCCGCCGGCCCACCACCAGGCGACGGCGGCCCGCGCCCGGGCCACGGCCGCGAGCAGGTCGCGGCGGGGGCCGTCCTCGAGACCCGCGACGAAGTCTCGGCCCATGCGAAGGT
>WGAH01000354.1 GCA_015489145.1 Deltaproteobacteria bacterium | reverse complement strand
GTCCGTCCCACCCCCGTGCCGGCCGGCGGCATGCCCGGCCGGAAAAGGAGCGTGCATGCGTGCAGTCGTCGTGAACCCCAGCGCCTTCCTCCTCGTCTCCCTCCTCCTCGCCGCGTGTACCGGCGACAAGCCCGGCACCGACACGGCGGGCACGGACCCGGCCGGCGACACCGGCTGCGGCTGCCCGGAGCCGGTGACCTTCTACGCGGACCTGGACGCGGACGGCTACGGCGATCCCGACAACGCCGTCGAGGCCTGCGACGCCCCGAGCGGCTACGTCGGCAACGCCGCCGACTGCGACGACGCGGACGCCTCGGTCCACCCGGATGCCGACGAGAGCTGCAACGGCGTGGACGACGACTGCGATGGCGAGGTCGACGAGGATCCCGCCGACGGCGACACCTGGTACGCCGACGCGGACGGGGATGGCTACGGGGATCCCGACGCGCCGGTGCTCTCCTGCGACCAGCCGTCGGGCGCGGTCCCGGACGACAGCGACTGCGACGATGGCGATGCGAACACCTACCCCGGCGCCCCGGAGCTCTGCGACGGGGTCCAGAACGACTGCGACGCCGGCTGGACCAGCGACGCGGGCACCGCGACCTGGTTCGGGGACGACGGCACGATCGCCGACCTCACGCCCACCTTCGCCACCGGGGTGGACGGGGCCCCGGCCACCTGGTCGAGCGCCGACAGCGGGCTGCTGCGCGTGTGCGGCGGCACCTGGTACGTCTCGGTGGAGCTCTCCGGCGACGAGGTGGAGGTCGAGGGCATCGACGCCCCCGTCCTCGACGGCGGTGCGGCCGCCCGCGTCCTCAGCCTCGGGGCGGCGGTGAGCGCCTCGGTGCACGACCTCAGCCTCCAGCGCGGCTCCGCGACCGGCCAGGGCGGCTGCCTCTACGCCCACGACGGCTTCTCGCTGTCGGTGGATTCCGTCGACCTCGAGGCGTGCGAGGCCGGTTCCGACGGTGGGGCCCTCGCCGTCGACACGGTGACGAACCTCACCCTCAGCGGCGTGCGCTTCGACGGCAACACGGCCGGGGGCGACGGCGGCGGCGCCTGGGTCGAGGACGGCACCGTCACCTTCGACACCCTCGCGGTCGAGGACAACGCGACGAGCGGGGGCGGCGGCGGGATCTACGTCGGTTTCGGCACCGCGTTCACGGTGACCGGCGGATCCTTCACCTCGAACACCGCCGGCGGCACGGGCGGTGGGCTGCACTGCGCGGCGGATGCGTCCAACGTGCTCGTCGTCTCCGACACGACCTTCACCGGGAACGTGTCGGGCGACCAGGGGGGAGCCTACTTCGCCAACCGGGGCAGCGGGACCGACGGCTGCGGTTCGAGCACCTTCAGCGACGTGGAGATGTCCGGGAACTACGCCGCCAATTACGGCGGGGCGGTCTCGGATCACGGCGTGGATTCCGTCTACGAGCGCGTTCAGGTGATCGACAACTGGACCGACCGCGGCATCGGGGCGATGTACCTGCGCGGCACGACCAAGACCCTCGTCGACAGCGTCGTGTCGGGCAACAGCTCCAACGAGGTCGGCGCGATCTACATGGACGAGGAGGACACCACCGTCACCCTCGAGAACACCGAGGTCTCGGACAACACCGGCGGCAACGGCTACGGGGCCATCGGCCTGCGGAAGGGCACCCTGATCTGCCAGGGCGACACGAGCGTCGACACCTACGGCATCTGGGGCAACACCGCCGGCTACGCCGACGGCCTCAACATCGGCGAGGACGCCACCTTCGTCGCGACGGACTGCGACCTCGGCGACGGCTCGGCCACCCCGGACAACGACGGCACCGACATCTACATGTTCCACAACGGAGCCACCTACAACTACGGCAACGACGCCACCTTCACCTGCGATGGGGCCACCGGCACCTGCAACTGACCGTCTGGGAGGGGCGGCGGGGGCCACCCCGCCGCCTACTCCTCGGGCGCGGCGGCGTCGGGGTGGAAGGCGAAGGCCGGCTCGAAGTGCGCCCGCAGGCGCGCCCCGGGAAAGCGCCGCACCAGCCGGTCGGCGAGGCGGTCGTGCAGCCGGCGCCGCGCCGCCTCGGCGAGGGTGGCGCGGGTGTTGACGTCCGCGGTGACCTCGAGCTTGGGCAGGGTTCCGAAGACCCGGATGTCGTGCATGGCGACGATGTCCGGTTCCTCGGCGGCCGCCGCCTCCAGGAGGCCCTTGACCGCCTCGTAGGCGGGGTGGGTGGTGTCCACGGGGTCGACGTGGACGACGACCTCGCCGTGGTGGCCGCGCGCCACCTTCTCCTCGACGCGCTCGGCGAGGTCGTGCAGCGCGATGGCGCCGAGGTCGCCCGCCGTCTCGACGTGCAGGCTGACGACGCGCAGGTGGCCGTACTTGTGGACCACGATGTCGTGGACGCCCCGCACCCCGGGCACCGAGAGGGCCTGTCGCTCGATCTCGGCGATCTCGTCGGGGGTCGGCGCCTCGCCGAGCAGCGGGCGGGTGGCGTCGCGCGCGAGATCCCAGGCGGCCCAGCCGATGACGCCGGCCACGAGCAGGCCCATCGCGCCGTCGAGCCAGGCCGGGGGCCGGTCCACCACCAGCCCGGCGCCCAGCGAGACGAGCACCGGCACCGTGGCGAGCACGTCGGTGGCGTGGTGCCAGGCGTCGGCCTCGAGCATGGTGCTGCCGGCCTCGCGCCCGAGCCCCCGGGCGGCCAGGGCGAGCCAGAGCTTCACCGGGATCGTCGCGGCCACCGCCAGGAGGGCGAACCAGCCGGCGGCGACGGGCTCGGGGTGGACGAGGCGCAGGACGGCGGCCTTGCCGAACTCGAGGGCGGCGACGCCGAGCAGCACGGCGATGACCACGGAGCTGACGCTCTCGATGCGGCCGTAGCCGAAGGGGTGGCGCGGGTCCGGGGGGCGCCGCGCCACGTGGGCGCTGAGGATCACGATGGCCGAGGTGGCGCTGTCGGCGACGGTGTGGACCGCGTCGGCGAGGAG
>WGAH01000353.1 GCA_015489145.1 Deltaproteobacteria bacterium | reverse complement strand
GATCGACCCCGACCTGCTGCGCGTCGCGCTTCCCGCGACCGACGCCCTCGCCCGCTGGTTCCGGGCCGAGGTGCGCGGCCTCGACCGCATCCCCGACGGCCCCGCCCTCATCGTCGGCAACCACAACGCCGGCATCACCTTCCTCGAGCCCTTCCTGTTCGGCCGGGACTACGTGCGCCGGCACGGGCCCGAGGGCATCCACGGCCTCGGTCACGACGTGATCCTCACGCTGCCGGTGCTCGGAAACCTGCTCCTGCTCGCCGGCGGCCTGCGGGCGAGCCACGAAAACGCCGACCGCGCCTTCGCGCTGGGCCACACGGCGACCTTGTGGCCCGGCGGCAACTACGAGGCCTTCCGGCCCTGGCGCGAGCGCAACCGCGTCGACTTCGGCGGCCACAAGGGCTTCGTCCGCCTGGCGATCCGCCACGGCGTGCCCATCGTGCCGCTGCTCAGCTTCGGCGGCCACCACGCCTTCGTCGTGGTCCGCCGCGGCGAGCGCCTCGCCCGCCTCACCGGCGCGAAGCGCTTCTTCCGCAGCGACGCCTTCCCGCTGGTCCTCGCGCTGCCCTACGGGGCCTGGCTCGGGCCGATGTTCCACCTGCCGCCGCCGGTGCGCGTCACCGTCGAGGTGGGCGAGCCCATCGCGCTGACCGGCACCGCCCCCGCCGACGAGCGCGACGAGGCGGTGGTCGACCGCTGGTACGGGGTGGTCACCCGCACCCTCCAGGCGATGATGGACGCCGAGGTGCGCCGCCGCCTCGCCGCCGCCGGCCCCCTGGAGCGCCGCCTCGTCGGCCGCCCCTGGGGCGAGGCGACCACCTGACCCGGAGCCCCGATGCGCCTGCTGATCCCCGCCCTCCTCGCCGCCTGCGTCCACCGTCCCCGCGACACGGGCGCGCTCCTCGACGGGGCGACGCTCATCGCCCACCGCGGCGGGGCCGCCCTGGCGCCCGAGAACACCTGGCCCGCCTTCGAGCACGCCCGCGCCCTGGGCCTTCCCATCGAGCTGGACGTGACCCTGGCCGCCACCGGCGAGGTGGTGGTCATGCACGACGACACCCTCGACCGCACCACCGACGGCTCCGGCCCGGTGGACGAGACGCCCTGGCCGGTGATCGCGACCCTCGACGCCGGGAGCTGGTTCGCCCCCCGCTACGCCGGCACGCGGGTGCCCCTGCTCGTCGACGTGCTGCGGGAGTTCGCCCCGGACGTGGTGATCGACGTCGAGATCAAGTCCCCCCGCGCCGGCGGGCCGCTGACGCCCGAGCGCCTGGCCGCCGCGGTGGTCGACGCGATCCACGAGGCCGGCGCGGCGGACCGGGTGCTCGTGACCTCCTTCAACCCCCTGGTGCTCGCGGCGGTGCGGGCGCGCGACCCGGCCCTGCCCCGAGGGCAGATCTACGGCACCCTGCGGGACAGCGACGTGAGCCCGCTCACCCGCTTCGTGCTGCGCCACCGGCTCCTCGACGGGAAGTCCCGCCCCGACGTGCTCGTGGCCGAGTCCGTGGTGCTCACGCCGCGGCGGGTGCGGCGCTTCAAGCGGCGGGGCTACCGGGTGCTCGCCTGGACGGTGGACGACCCGGACGCGATCCGCCGCCTGCACGCGATGGGGGTGGACGCGGTGATCACCAACCTCGGCACGACGGCGCCGGGGCAGTAGCCGGAACGCGGGCCGGAGCCGCGATCGCCCCGCCGGGGATGCCGGCCGGCGGCGGGCGCTACCACGCCGGTGGGCCGCCGGTGGTCCCGCGCGGCGCCCCCCCGGAACCGCCTCGCGTCGGGGCCGCCGTCGAGCGGGTGGGCGGAAGCGGTGATAGCTTGCGGGGCCGGAGGAGAGCCATGCCCCAGATCGCGCCGATCGCCGCCGTCCTGGCGGTCCTCGCCAGCTTGTCCGCCTGCGGCTCCAAGACCGCCGACACCGCCGCCGACACCGCCTCCGGGGACGGCGGGTCGACCGACACCGGCGGGGGCGACGGCGGCTCCGCGGACGGCGGCGCCTCCGACGGCGGCGCGAGCGACGGCGGCTCCGCGGACGGCGGCGCCGACGACACCGGCGGCTCCGCCACCGGCGCGAGCTTCCTCATCGGCGAGGCCACCGCCGGTCCCGACGGCTACACCGGCACCGAGGACTGGGTCTTCATCGGCGACGACGGCGAGGGCGAGGAGTTCTGCCGCATTCGCACCACGCTGTCCGTCGCCGCCGTGCGCGACGACTGCGAGGACTGCGACTGGGCCTACGACCTCGTGCGCGGCGACGCCGAGGTCCTCACCGACACCGGGCCCGGCTGCCTGGCCCTGGCCGGCTACGACGCCACCACCGTCTCGGACCTGGACGGCACCACCGTCGCCTATGGCTACTCCCCCGACTACTTCGGCCACGCCGAGGTGCTGATGGGCGTCGTGGACGGCGCCTGGACGGCCCTGGCCTTCGCGACCTGGGACGAGGCCACCGGCGCGTTCAGCTACGAGCGCGAAGCCGGCTACTTCGAGTACTGAGGATGCCCCGCATGTCCCGTTCCCTCCCGTTCCTCCTCGCAGCCCTCGCCGCCTGCGGCCCCAAGGGCGACGACTCCGGCGCCGCCGACGACACGGCGACGGCCACCTGCGCCTCCGGCGCCATCGCGCTGTCCGACGCCGACAACTACAGCTACCAGGGCAGCCTGGACGTGCCCTCCATCCCCACCGCCGCCGCCGACGTGCAGGTGTGCTGGGACGGGGTGAGCCAGGACATCCAGTGCCACGACCTCCCCGCCGACGAGATCGACCGCCTCGCGATGGTGCGCTTCGGCTCGCTGACCGAGGACGAGGTCGAGGCCGGGCTCGCGGGCAACGACCTGCAGCAGGCCGACGTGAGCGGATACGCCGAGTGGACGGTCGAGGACGGCGCCACCTGCGCGAACCTGAGCGACCTCTCCTTCTTCGGCACGCCCATCGACATCGAGAGCGAGTACACCGAGGACGGCGGGACCTACCTGCTCATGCTCGCCGAGGGCACCCTGCCCGGCACCGGCGCGCGGGCCCTGGCCTTCCTCGACCCCAGCGCGTCGAGCGACGTGACGGAAATCGAGATGCCCGACGGCTGCGGCATCCTCGACTTCCAGGCCGACCTCGCCTCGCTGCAACCCCTCCGCCTGTGCGCCGAGGGCCCCTGGACCCTCGACTGGAGCGGGCTCACGGCGGACGCCCACGGCGGAAGCCTCGACGGCGTCGTCATCGACACGGCCATGCTCGGCTTCTACGAGGGCATGAGCGCCGCCGACCTCGAGGCGAGCTTCCTCGACCTCGAGCTGATCCCCACCCACCTCTACACCGCCACCCTCGACGGCGGCAGCAGCGTCGACCTCGCCAGCCTGAGCGAGGACGGCACGCCGTTCTCCGGCTTCGACCCCGCCCTCGACGGGACGTGGATGTTCGCCCTGCGCTGCTCCACCTGCCCCAACCCGGCGCCCGTGTTCCTCACCCTCATCGAGCCGGAATGATGCGTTCGCCCCTCGCCCTCCCCCTCCTCCTCGCCGCCGCCTGCCGTCCCGACGCCAAGGGCGGCGACACGGCGGTCGCCGGCGGCACCGGCGTCTCCGACATCGAGATCGTCCCGAGCGACGCCATCGCCACCGTCGTCACGGTGCGCTGGACCACCGACGAGGACGTCGCCTCGTGGATCCGCACCGACGCCGGCGTCGAGACGCCCGCCACGACGGGCACGGAGCACGAGGCGGTGGTCCTCGGGCTCACCGCCGAGGCCGACCACGACGTCGACATCGTCGTGGATGGCGAGACCGCCGAGACGGTCACGCTGACCACCGGCGCCCTGCCCGGCGAGCTGCCCGCCCTGTCCGGCGGCGGCGAGGGCAACGACCGCTGGCTCGCCGTGCCGCTGCTCGGCTCGGTGACGATGCCCGTGATCCTCGACCCGGCGGGCGAGGTCGTGTGGTACTGGCCCGACGACTCCGGCCTCGACGTGTACCGGGTGCGCCCGAGCCTCGACGGCACCGCGATTCTCTACAACCAGGGCAGCGTGTCCGGCGACCCGGAGGCCGACTCGGCCATCGTCCGCGTCGCCCTCGACGGCAGCACCTCGGAGCGCATCGCCGTGCCCTACCTGGCCCACGACTTCGTCGAGCTTTCCGACGGAACCCTCGGCGCGCTCACCGTGAAGTACGACGAGGTGGACGGCACCGAGATCAAGGGCAACGCCATCGTCGAGACGGCCCCCGACGGCACGCAGTCCGAGGTCTGGAGCGCGCTGGACTGCTTCGACCCGGCGACGGACTGGGGCGACGACAGCGAGTACGGCTGGACCTTCGCCAACGCCCTCGACTACGACCCGGACCTCGACCGCTACTACGTGAGCCTCCGCAACTTCTCCACCATCGTCGCCATCGACCGCGCCACCGGCGACTGCCTGTGGGGCTTCGGCGGGGTCGGCAACGACTTCGACATCTCCGGCTCCTCCTTCCTGCACGAACACCAGTTCGAGGTCATGGACGACAAGCTCCTCGTGTTCGACAACGACGGGGCCGAGGGGCAGGTCTCCCGCGTCGTGCAGTACGACGTCGACTGGGACGCCCGCACCGCCGAGCTGAGCTGGACCTACACCGCCGACCCGACGGTCTACAGCTTCGTCCTCGGCGACGTCGCGCGACTCGACGGCGGAGACACGGTGGTCACCTGGTCGGTGGGCGGGCAGATCGACCGGGTGGACGCCGAGGCCAACCTGCTGTGGCGTCTCAACACCAGCGTCGGCACCGCCTTCGGCTTCGACACGGTGATGCCGAGCCCCTACGGCAGCCCCTCCACCGATTGACGGCCGCTCAGGGCGCGAAGTCGTAGAGGTCGTCGAGGAAGACCGTGCGCCCGAGCAGGCGCGAGCCCTCCCAGTCCACGTCCCAGACCACCTCGCCCTCGGGGGTGATCTCGCGCACGCGCGAGTCCGAACCGTAGTTGTGCAGCGTGTTGCCCCCCGGCAGCCGGTGGGCCTCGCCGGCGGTGGAGCCGAAGATGCCCTCGCCCTCGCCGAAGGTCCAGACCTGGTGCAGCACGCGGTTGTCCTCGTCGAGGCTGTATTCGCGCACCACCAGCTCGTTGTCCTCGGCCTCGTGCTCCCGGTAGGTGCTGAGGAGCAGGGTGCCCTCGTCGGTGAAGGTCACGCCGTGCTGCCACCAGAACAGGCTGTCGGCCGGGTCGAAGTCCCAGGAGCCCTCGAGGTTGCCCCACCAGCGCAGGGTCTCGCCGGTCTGGTGGTCGATCTCGGCCACCGTGCCCGAGCTGTAGAACGAGTAGAGGAAGGTGTCGTCCTTCTCGTTCCACCACAGGGAGTTGGACTGGCAGTCCCGGGTGGCGCCGTGCTGGTCCTGCCAGGCGCCGCAGTTCCAGATCGTCTCGACCTCGCCGCCGGGCGGGCGCTGCACGAGGTTCTCGTCGGTCCACGAGGCCGCGCCCCACACCAGCGTGCCGTCGTCCAGCTCGGTGAAGGCGTGGTGCAGCCCCGGCGTGTCCACCACCTCGACCTCCGAGCCGTCGATCTTGATGCGGTGGACCTTCGAGCCGGCGCCCTGGTCCATGTCCGACCACCACGTCGCCTCGTCGTAGAGGATCTCGGTGCCGTCCCGCGCGACGCGCAGGTAGATGCTCCAGTGGTTGTCGGGGGTCTCCAGCGCCCACACGACCCGGCCCTTGCGGTCGAGGATGAACTTCCAGTAGCGGCCCCCCGTCCAGCCGCCGGTGAAGGCGTTGATGCTGCCGAGGAGGTAGCGCCCGGTCGGCTCCTCGGCGTCGGGCTCGTGGACGAGGAGCGTGGGCTCGGGCAGGCTCTCGGGCCAGTCTCCGGTGACGGCGCGGCCGGTCCCGGTGCGGACGGTGTTCGCCTCGTCGGGCGTCTCGTCGGGGCTGTCGTCGCTCGCCACGCGGAACTCGAAGGTCGTCTCGTAGGGGATGCCCAGGAGCAGCGCCGAGGCGGGCCCGGCCTCGACCGCCCGGTAGGGCGTGTGCATCCAGTCCTCGTCGTCGAAGCGGTACTCCACCCAGGCGGTGCCGGCGACGTCCTGTTCCCAGCTCACCGTGACCAGCGTGGGGATCGTCTCGTCCAGCGCCACGTCCAGCCCCTCGGGAAGCACCAGCCCCGAATCGCCCGTGTCCAGGCCGGTCTCCGCGCCGCTGTCGCCCGGAACGAGGGTGGAATCGTGATCCTCGGGCCGGCAGGCGGCCAGGAGGACGAGGGCGGCGAGCACGGGGACGTGGGGCATGGCGGTTCCTCTCCGGCGGGAGGGTAGCGCTCCGGCCGCCCCCCCGCCACGCCGGGGCCCCTTGCGGCCGGCCGCGACAGCGCGCAAGCTCGGGGGCCGGCGGGGTGTTCCCGCCCCGGAGAGGAGGAGCGGAGCATGGCCAAGCCCCCCCGGCGACGCGCCTGGCGGCTGCTCGTGGCGGCGGTGCTCGCCCCGCTCGCCGCCCGCGCCGCGTCCCCGGAGGCGCCCGCCGAGGCGGGCCTGGAGCTCGCGGTGGTCACCGTGAACACCTGGGGCATTCCCTTTCCCTTCTCGCCGGGCCATCGCCGCGCCCGCCTCGACCGCCTCGGCCGGCTCCTCGACGCCGTGGGCGCCGACGTCGTGGGCTTCCAGGAGCTCTGGGGCCGGGCGCGCCGGGTCGTGCCCGAGGGCTGGCGCGTCCTGCCCGACGACGACCGCCGCACGGGCCTCGGCCTCATGAGCCGCTACCCGGCCCGCGTGGACGCGGTGGTGCGCTACGAGCCCGAGCGTCGCCACGACGCCTACACGCGCAAGGGCTACCTCGCCGCCACGGTGGACCTCGCCCCGGCCGGCCCCGAGCTGCGCGTCTTCGTCACCCACCTCCAGGCCTGGGGGGCGACGGAGCGCCGGGCCGCCGAGGTGGACCAGCTCCTCGCCGCGGTTGCCGCCGCGGACGGCCCGGCGCTGGTGCTCGGCGACTTCAACCTCTCCGAGGAACCCGCCGACCGCGCCACCGCCGACCGCCTCGCCGAGGCCGGCCTGCGGGACGTCGCCCCGGAGGGCGAGCCGACCCACATCTCCGGCCACCGCTTCGACCGCATCTTCCTGCGCGACGGCGGGGGGTGGTGCCTGGAGGCCGAGGATGTCGAGGTCCTCGACCCCCACCGCTTCCACCTTCGGCGCCTGAGCGACCACGACGCGGTGCGCGCCCGCCTGCGCCTCGCCCCCTGCGGGGGCGCCCCGCGCGCCGGGGCCGGAACGACCCCGGCACCCGGGGATCAGTAGGTCCAGGAGTCCTGGGCGAGCCCGCCGTCGGGGGTGTAGTCCTTCGGCGTGTGGTCCTCGCCGTGGCAGGTCAGCCAGCAGTAGCGCCGGGTGCCCGTGGAGTTGTAGCCCCAGGTGGGCTTCGCGTAGGTGGAGCCCGTCACCACGCCCGGCGCGAAGGCGATGTTGCGCGTCTTGTAGCCGGCCGGCGGCCCGCTGGTGTAGAGCGTGCCGTCGATGCGGTAGTAGGTGTTCGACCAGGCGTTCTCGTTGCTGTGCGTGTTGTAGTGGCAGTAGGAGCAGGTGGCGCCTTCCTTGAAGTGCTTGTTGTGCTCCTTGAAGTTGGTCTTCGTCTTGTCCTTGAGGTTGGCCTCGGAGTGGCACAGGAAGCACAGCTCGAAGTTCGCGGGGTCGTAGGTCGTGGCCGTGGGCTCGGCCAGGTAGTAGGCCCGCAGCAGGTAGGGGTTGGTCGAGCCGTGCGGGCCCACCGGGTCGGGGCCGGTGTAGTTGCTCGCCAGGCCCAGCGTGGTGCCCGTGGCGTCGCTGTTGTGGCAGTCGGAGCACTCGAGCACGGTGGAGGTGTCGAGGCCGGCGGCGGCCAGCGAGAGCTGCATCGCCTCCGAGGTGTTGTGCCCCGGGTTGCCCACCGCGTGGTAGGCGCTGTTGGTCGGGTCGAAATCGGTGCGCTTGTTGGTCGTGCGGGAGCGCGACGTGTTGTAGTCGTCGCCGTGGCACTTCAGGCAGACCTCGTACTCCTCGACCGTCGAGCCGGCGGCCACCGTGTTGCCGTTGAGGTCGACGCCGCTCGCGCCCGCCACCGGGTCGGCGCTCGACGCGGCGTGTGGGTCGTGGCAGTCGCTGCACTCGACCGAGCGGCCGGCGCTCTGCTCGGCATCGTCGACCGGGTGGTGGTAGATGTACGTGCCGTTGGTGCCCTTGGCGAACTCGGACTGGATGTCGGTGCTCGCGGTGGCGCCGTCGTGGCAGGCGTAGCAGAGGTCCTCCTCGAAGGCGGTGATCGTCGTGCCGTTCACCGTGGTCGACAGCAGGTGCGCGTTGTCGGAACCGTGGACGTTGCGGTCGACCGTGGTGCCCGTGCGGGTGCTGTCGGTGCCGCCGTGGCAGGCCAGGCAGCCCTCGTCGGCGATGGCCGCCACCGTGGTCGTGCCGTGGCCCGAGGTGGTCCAGGTGGTGTCGATGTCGGTGGGGGTCTTGTTGTCGGTGAAGGGCTGGTAGCCGTCGGTCGGGTCGTTGTTGGTGTCGTAGGCCTCGGGGCCGAGGGCGTCGTGGCAGTGCAGGCAGAAGTTCTCGATGCTGCCGCCCGTGCCGTCGTAGCTGAACGAGGCGCCGCCGTCGGGGTCGTTGAGGTAGACCTCGGGGTCGGTGTTGGACTGGTGCCAGCTCTGGTCGTGGCAGGTCACGCAGTCGCCGTCCCCGACGATCTCGGTGGTGGTGCCGTCGCTGACGTGGTGGCTGGTGCGCTCGAAGTCGCCGCCCACGTCGACCACCTGCCGCCGGTAGCCGCCGGTTCCCCGGGCGGTGGCGTGGCAACCCGTGCAGCCCGACGGCTTGAAGCCCTTCTCGTGGGTGTGGCACTGGGTGCAGTCGCCGCCGGGCTGCGAGTCCGTGCCGTAGTTGGCGTGGTAGTTCAGCTCGGAGCCGGTGTTGTAGTAGGCGGTGGACTCGTGGCAGGCCTGGCAGATGTCGTCGTCGGAGTTGCCGTCGCCGTCGACGAAGTCGGTGGTGGTGACGTGCTTGATGTTCGTGCCCGAGACCGTGCGAAGGGTCGAGATCGCCGTGTAGTAGGGCCCGGTGTCGGTGGGGTCGATTTCCTTGATCTCGGCGTTCAGGTCGACCTTCAGGAACATGCCCCAGGTGGTGCCCCAGGTGTTGTCCTGCTCCTGGGTGTGCGGGTTGTGACAGGCCCAGCAGTCGAGGTCCCAGTTCCCGTAGCCGTTGTCGATCGTGCGGCTGGAGTGCGTCTGGACGGCCGGGGCGGGCCCGCCCTCGAAGTGGCAGCTCTCGCAGAGCTCGCCGAGGAGGTTGGGGTAGCTCGCGCCGTGCAGGCTGTGGCAGGCGGAGCAGTCACTGGTGTGGGGGCTGTCGACCGCGAGGGCGGGGCGGGAGAACAGGCCGAGGCCGGCGAGGATCAGGGTGGCGGTCATCGGATCACCTCGTAGCCGTGAACGCGCCCCTGCTTGGAGGAGCTGACCCAGAAGGTGGCGCCGTCGCTGGCGGCGTCGACGGGGACGATCACGTCGCCGGTCCAGTAGGTGCCGTTGTCGTAGCCGAGGATGTCGAGCAGGTTGCCGCTGGTGTCCATGATCACGACGGCCATGAGCGCGTTGTCGACGACGTAGAGCCGGCCGTCCGGGTCGAGGCCGATGCCCGCCGCCTGCTTGAAGGCGGGGTCGCCGGCGTCGTTGAGGGGCGGGTCGATGTTGCGAAGCCAGTTGCCGGCGGTGTCGAAGACGACCACCCGGCCGTTGCCGAAGTCCGAGACGTAGACCTCGCCGGCCGCCTCGTCGACGGCCACGTCGGTGGGGAAGTCGAGCTGCCCGTCGCCGCTGCCGCCGGAGCCGAAGGTGAGGGCGCGGGCGCCGGTGGCGTCCCAGGCGCTGATCTCGTTGGCGGCGCTGTCGACGACGTACACGGTGCCGTCGGAGGTGACGTCGAGGCCGTTGGGGGAGGCGAACTCGCCGGGACCGGCGCCGAGCTGGTCGACCAGCTCGCCGTCCTCGAACACGTAGACCGCGCCGGCATCGGCGTCGGCCACCCAGGCCCGGGCGATCGTCACCGCGACGGTGCTGGTGGTGCAGGTCTCGGTGGTGGTGGGGGCACAGGCGGTCGAGTCGCCGTCGTCCTCGCTGTCGCTGTCGCTGTCGTCGTCCTCGTCGGAGGCGCAGGTGCCCGGCGTCGTGGTGGTGGTGCAGGTGGTGACGGTGCGGGTGCCCGGCTCCTCGAGGACCGCGACGCCGAGGGGCCGCCCGAGGCCCGCCAGGGTGCCCGCGCGGTCGCCCGAGGGGTCGAAGACGGCGACGATGCCCTTGGCGGCGTCCGAGACGTAGAGGTCGCCGGAGTCGGCGAGGGCGAGGCGGGTGGGCACTTCGAGCCCGCCGAGGCGGGCGACGGGGGTGCGCTGGGTGGTGGTGGGCGTGCTGCCGCCGGAACCGCCGAACCCGCCCAGGCCCATCGCGTGGACCGTCGATGAATACAGGGCGAGGCCCGCCAGGATCCAGGCAGACACCAGGATGCGTCCAGCCATGAGCTGACTCCTCGGGGTCGAATCGATGTCGGTGGAGATGGAGGGGATTACCGCACGGGCAGAATAGCCAATCCGAATGCCCCCCCGGGGTCTGGTTTTCGTCCCGCGGGCCGTAAGCGGTCGAATCATGCGCCGGATCATGCCGCCCGGTCGACGCGAACCGGGCCAGCCCGCCGCGGAAGGCCGGCGATGGTCCGCCCGCCGGCCCGTCCTTCCCTCCCCCGGGCGGCGGGCAGGGCCGCGCCTCGACCTACGGGATGGTCAGGCTGTCGTCGTCGCCGTAGGTCGGCGTGTAGGTCTTGGGGGAGTGGCGGCGCATGTGGCAGGTCAGGTAGCAGCCCCGCTCCCGCGTGGTGGTGTCCACCGACCAGGTCGGCGCGCTGTAGCCGGAGATCGCGCTCACGACCGACGGATCGAAGGCGATCAGGCGCGTCTTGGCGGTGGGGGGCGGCGAGGTGTAGAGGGTGCCGTCCACCTCGTAGTTCGTGCTCCCCACGTTCTCGTTGCTGTGCATGTTGTTGTGGCAGACCCCGCACGTCACCTGCGACATTCGCAGGTGACGGTAGTGCAGGTTGCTGGTGCCGTCCATGAAGTTCGTGCGCGCGCCGCTGGAGTAGTACCGCGTCTCGACGATGGCGGTGAGGTCGTGGCACAGGCCGCACAGCTCGAAGTTGCTCGCGGAGTAGCCGCCCATGCCGCCCATGCCGCCCATGCCCGAGGCGCTTGGCTCGTAGGCGCCGCGGAGGATGTAGGCGTTCGTCGACCCGTGGGGACCTTGGGGCCCGGAGGCCGAGTTGGCGGCCACGCCCTCGGCGTCGGCGGTGGCCTCGTTGTTGTGGCAGTCGGTGCAGGCGATGGTGCTGCTCGTGGTCAGCCCACCGAGGAGGGTGGCGGCGATGTTGCTCGACTCGTTGCGCCCGGCGGCGGTGACCGGGTGGTAGGCGCTGTTGGTCGGGTCGAAATCCGTGCGCTTGTTCGTCGTGCCGGATCGCGACGAATTGTAGTCGTCGCCGTGGCACTTGAAGCAGACCTCGTACTGTTCGACAGGTGAGCCCGCCGGAATCGCGTTGCCGTCGAGGTCGATGCCCGCCACCCCCGCCACGGGGTCGGAGCCCGTCGCGGCGTGGGGGTTGTGGCAGTCGGTGCACTCGACGGTGCGCCCGGAACTCTGTTCGGCGTCGTCGACCGGGTGGTGGTAGATGTCGGTGCCGTTCGTGCCCTTGGCGAATTCGCCCTCGATGTCGGTGCTCGCGGTGGCGCCGTCGTGGCAGGCGAAGCAGAGCGCTTCCTCGACGTTGGCGACGGCGACGCCGTTGACCGTGGAGGACAGGAGGGTGGCCTCGTCGGAGCCGTGAACGTCGCGGTCGGCGGTGACGCCGGTGCGGGTGGAGTCGGTGCCCCCGTGACAGGCCAGGCAGGCCTCGTCGGCCACCGCCGCCACGGTGGTGGTGCCGTGGCTGGAGGTGGTCCAGGTCGTGTCGATGTCCGGCGCGTCCCGCCCGTCGGTGAAGGGCTGGTAGCCGTCGCTGCTGTCGCCGTCGCTGTCGAAGGCCTCGGGACCGGTGGCGTCGTGGCAGTGCAGGCAGAAGCTCTCGACGCTGGCGCCGGTGCCGTCGTAGGCGATGGACGCGCCGCCGTCCGGGTCGTAGAGGTAGACCTCCGGGTCGGTGTTGCCCTGGTGCCAGCTCTGGTCGTGGCAGACCTGGCAGTCGGCGTCGTCGACGATCTCGGTGGTGGTGCCGTCGGTGACGTGGTGGCTGGCGCGCTCGAAGTCGCCGCCGGCGTCGACGACCTGCCGACGCTCGCCGCTCGCTCCCTGGGCGTGGGCGTGGCAGACGACGCACGACGGGTAGAACCCGCCCTCGTGGGTGTGGCACTGCGTGCAGTCGCCGCCGGGCTGGGTGTCGGTGCCGTAGTCGGGGTGGTAGTTCAGCTCCGAGCCGGTGTTGTAGTAGGCGGTGGACTCGTGGCAGGCCTGGCAGATGTCGTCGTCGGAGTTGCCGTCTCCGTCGACGAAGTCAGTGGTCGAGACGTGCTTGATGCTCGTGCCCGAGACGGTGCGGAGCGTCGAGACGGCCTCGTAGTACGGCCCCGGGTCGGTGGGGTCGATCTCCTTGACCTCGGCGTTCAGGTCGACCTTCAGGAACTTGCCGTAGGTGGTGCCCCAGGTGTTGTCCTGCTCCTGGGTGTGCGGGTTGTGGCAGGCCCAGCAGTCGAGGTCCCAGTTCCCGTAGCTGGTGTCGGTGGTGCGGCTGGAGTGCGTCTCGACGGCCGGCGCCGGGCCGCCGTCGAAGTGGCAGGCGTCGCAGAGGTTGCCGAGGAGCTTGGGGTAGCTTCCGCCGTGGAGGCTGTGGCAGTTGCTGCAGTCGCTCGGGTGCGGGGCGTCCACGGCCAGGGCCGGGCGCAGGGACAGCGCGAACAGGGCGAGGAGGGCGGCGGTCATCGGGTCACCTCGTAGGCGTGGACGCGGCCCTGCTTCGAGGAGCTCACCCAGAAGGTGGCGCCGTCGCTGGCGGCGTCGACGGGGACGATCACGTCGCCGGTCCAGTAGGTGCCGGCGTCGTAGCCGAGGATGTCGACGAGGTTGCCGCTGGTGTCCATGATCACGACGGCCATCAGCGCGTTGTCGACGACGTAGAGCAGGCCGTCGGGGTCGAGGCCGATGCCGGCCGGCTGCAGGAAGGCCGGGTCGCCGGCGTCGTTGACCGGCGGGTCGAGGTTGCGGAGCCAGGTGCCGCCGGTGTCGAAGACGGCGACGCGATCGTTCTTGAAGTCGGCGACGTAGACCTCGCCGGCGGTCTCGTCGACGGCCACGTCGGTCGGGAAGTCGAGCTCGCCGTCGCCGCTGCCGCTCGCCCCGAAGCTGAGGGTGCGCGCGCCGGAGGCGTCCCAGGCGCTCACCTCGTCGGCGGCGCTGTCGACCACCCACACGGTGCCGTCGGAGGTGACGTCGAGGCCGTTGGGCGAGGCGAACTCGCCGGGGCCCGAGCCGAGCACGTCGACCTGCTCGCCGTCCTCGTAGACGTAGACCGCGCCGTCCGAGGCGTCGCTCACCCACGCCCGGGCGACGGTGGCGGTGACGGTGGTCGTGGTGCAGGTCTCGGTGGTGGTCGAGCAGGAATCCGCGTCGCTGTCGTCGTCGCTGTCGTCGTCGCTGTCGTCGTCGCTGTCGCGACCTCGGCCGTGATGGCCGCCCCCGCTTCGCCCGTGGCCCCAGCCGCCGTCGCTGTCTTCGTCCTCGTCGTCGGAGCAGGTGTCCGCGGTGGTGGTGCAGGTGGTCACGGTGCGGGTGGTGGCTTCCTCCAGCACGGCGACGCCCCGCGGCTGGTCGAGGCCGCCCAGCGTGCCGACGCGCTGGCCGAGGGCGTCGAAGACCGCGACGATGCCGCGGCCCGCGTCCACCACGTACAGGTCGCCGGAGTCGGCCAGGGCGAGGCGGGTGGGGCGCCGGAGCCCGCCGATGCGGTCGACGGGGGTGCGCTGGGTGGGCGTGGCGGAGGTGCCGCCGCCGAAGCCGCCGAGGCCCATGGCGTGGGCGGCGGTGGCGCTCAGGGCAGCGCCCGCCAGGATCCAGGCGGACACGAGCAGACGGGTAGCCATCGTGGGCTTCCTCGCGAGAGTCGAGTGAATGGATGGGCCGGTTGGAGATGGACCGGGATGGGACCGCAGCGTCAAGTTAGCACCGGTTCGCCCCGCCGGCCGCACCTTCGACCGCTGTTCGGGTCGCGGCGGGCTCCGGGCTGCGCGCGATCAGCCCCGAGGCGCCGGAAAGGCCCAACGCCCATGCGCTTCGTCAGGGGAGCGGCGTCGCGAGGCTGCGCTGGATCGCCTTCCAGGCGCCCGGGGGAGGTGAACTTCGACCGCCGGTTGATATCTTGACCCCCCTTCCCGGTCCCCGGACGGGCGGCCGGGTCGGCGGGAGGCGCGATGCGGCGAAGCGCGTGGTTTCGGATCGCACTGTTCGGCGCGGCGGCCTGCTCGGTTCCGCCCCGGGGCGCGCCCTACGCGGGGGGCGACAGCGCCGCCGGCGAGGAGGACGAGGACGGCGGCATCACCGGCACCGTGGCGGGGGCGGACGGCGAACCCGTCGAAGGCGCGCACGTCGTCACCGAGCCCCTCGGCTACGAGGCCGAGACCGACGGCGACGGCGCCTTCTCCATCGACCCGATCCCCCCGGGCGACTACACCCTGTGGGTGGCGGCCGAGGGCTTCGCCACGACCACCGCCGAGGCGAGCGTGGCCGCTGGCGACGAGGCCTCGGTGGCGGTCGTCCTCGAAGCCGACGGCGGCGCCACCCTCACCGTGACGGTGACCGGCCCCGACGGCGAGCCCCTCGAAGGCGCCACCGTCACCGCCGGCGAGGCCAGCGCCGCCACCGACGCCGACGGCGTGGCCGCGCTCTCCGGCCTGCCCGCCGGAACCACGGAGCTGCTCATCGAGGCCGACGGCCTGTGGCCGACCGCGGTGCCCGACCTCGAGGTGCCCGAGGTGGGCGGACTTCAGGTGGCCCGCGCCCTGGCCGGCCGCGCCGGGGACGACGCCGCCGAGGTGGGCTCGAGCACCTGTGCGGCCTGCCACACCGCCGCCATCGGCTTCGACGAGACGCCCCACGCCCGGGCGCTCACGGAGGGGACCCCCGACGAGATCGCCGGTCAGGGCCTCGTCTCCGTCGACCTCGGCTCCGGGGCCTCGGCGTCGGTGTCCACCGCCGCCGACCCGGTCACCGTCGCGATCACCGACGCCACCGGCGCCACGGTCACCTGGGAGGTCGCCGGCTGGATCG